>WFRO01000355.1 GCA_015486475.1 Bacteroidales bacterium | reverse complement strand
TGCTGCAAAAGAAGAACCTGGCAATGTTCGGCGATACTACGAAAACTTTCGTGTTATATGCCGGTAACGAAGTGAATGGTTGCGGACCGTGGATGCTGTTACGGCAACTGGGATATGACAATGTGAAGGTCATGCTCGGGGGATATGATTTTTATGTCACTGGCAAGCCTATGCCCAAAGAGATCGACGGGAAATGCTATGATGAGCATCCCCGTTATGATTATGCATCCTTTTTCAAAGGCAACAAATCGGTCGTACAACCTAAAAAAGCACCGGCTAAAGTCGTGATCCCGCGTAAAAAGAAAAAGGTGACCGCATCGGGAGGGTGTTAGGAAGGATGATCGATGATCGTTGAAGGATGAACGATGAACGATGATCGAAGAACGAGGAAGAAGTCTGAAGGTTAAAGGCCGGGGAGTTAAAGAGTCGCTATTTTTTTATGCTGCGGGCTTTGCGCAGTTCCTGGGCCATCTGATTGGCAAAGACGAATTTGTTGAGCGCCTCATTGTCTGAATTGAGGATCTCTTTGTTGTTCCCCTCCCACGCTTTTTTCCCCTGATGAATGAAGATGACCTTCTCACCGATGCCCATGACGGAATTCATGTCGTGGGTGTTGACGATGGTGGTGGTATGGAACTCATCGGTGATATCCTTGATCAGTTCGTCGATCAGTATGGCGGTTTGGGGGTCGAGGCCTGAGTTGGGCTCGTCGCAGAAAAGATATTCGGGGTTCAGCACAATGGCCCGTGCGAGGCCCACTCTTTTTTTCATGCCGCCGCTGATCTCCGAAGGGAAAAGGTCATTGGCCCCGGTGACGTTGACGCGTTCCAGACAAAAGTTAACATGCTCGATCTTCTCCTTGTCACTCATATCGGTGAACATATGCAGCGGGAACATTACATTTTCTTCGACCGTAGCCGAATCGAACAGGGCGGCCCCCTGAAAAAGCATGCCTATTTTTTTCCGTATCTCTTTTTGCTGGATGTGGTTGAGCTGCGTAAAATTGGTGTCGCAATAGAAGATGTCTCCCTGTGTGGGGGTGATCAGTCCCACGATGGTCTTCAGGAAGACCGTTTTTCCGGAGCCGCTCTGACCGATGATCAGGTTCGTTTTCCCCTTGTCAAAAGTGCAGGAGATATCATCCAGCACCAGCTTATCTTCGAATATTTTCGTAAGATGTTCCACGCGGATCATGACATAAGGAGTTGGGTGAGAAGCACGTTAAAAAGAAGAACATTAATACTGCTGTAAACCACAGCTTTGGTGCTGGCCCTGCCCACCTCCAGGGCACCCCCTTCTACCGTATAGCCGTAATAGGAAGAGACGGAAGAGATGATAAAACCAAAAATGACGGATTTGATGAGGGTGTAGGTTATATAAAAAGGATTGAACCCGTACTGGAGACCATAATTGAAATCAGTTATGGAAATGACTCCCGTGATGGCTACGGAGAGCCAGCCGCCCAGGATCCCGATGATGATGCTGAGAATGGTGAAAAGGGGAAAGAAGAAGAGAGAAGCCACGATCTTCGGCAGGATCAGGTAACTGGCCGAATTGATCCCCATGCTCTCCAGCGCATCTATCTGCTCGGTGATCCGCATGGTCCCCAGCTCGGAAGCAATGTTCGATCCCACTTTCCCGGCCATGATGAGGGCCAGCATGGTCGAGGAAAGCTCCAGGATCATGGAGTCGCGGCACCCCAGACCGATCAGGTATTTCGGGAGAAAAGGGCTCTCGGTATTGTAAGCGGTCTGGAGCGTGATCACCGATCCCATGAACAGGGAGATGATCAATATGATCCCCATGGAGTTAAGACCAATATTGTTCACTTCCTGTATGAACTGCCTGTAATAGGCTTTTGTTTTCTCAGGCCTGGCAAAAACTTTTGTCAGAAGGATAAAATAATTGCCCAGGTGGTAAAGCAGGATTCTCATATCATCAGAAATATAAGGCAAAAATACGAATTTTAATCATTCCGGGATATTTATTTATCTTTGGCGCAAAGATCAATATCATGAACGAACATTATTATTGTGTTATCATGGCCGGAGGTGTGGGGAGCCGTTTCTGGCCTTACAGCCGTATGCACAAACCCAAACAGTTCCTGGATATCCTGGGGGTGGGCAGATCGTTATTGCAGATGACTTTCGACCGTTTCAGCAGGATCTGCCCGGCAGAGAACATACTTGTTGTCACCAACAAAGAATATTTTTCCCTGGTAACCGAACAACTTCCTGATATTGATGAAAAGAATATCCTTTCGGAACCTTTCCGCAAGAACACAGCCCCCTGCATTGCCTATGCCAGCGAAAAGATCCGCAAGGCTGATCCTGAAGCAGTGGTGGTAGTGGCTCCTTCCGATCATTTCATTCAGCATGAAGAGAAATTTCTGGGTGTGATCCGTGACGGTCTGGAGTTCGCCACAAAAAGTGATGCCCTGTTGACCCTCGGTATTGAGCCGGTACGTCCCGAAACGGGTTATGGCTATATTCAGATAAGAAAAGGATCGCAACATAAGGCCGGCGATAATTTATACAAAGTAAAGACCTTTACCGAAAAACCGGACCGGAAAATGGCCGAGGTCTTCCTGGAAAGTGGTGATTTCTACTGGAACTCCGGAATATTTATCTGGTCTGTGAATGCCATACTGGAGGCCTTCCGGGAATATAATCCGGATATGTACCATCTCTTTGCCGAAGGACGTGACCTCTACAATACGGAAAAAGAGAAGAAATTTATTTATGATGTGTATATCAATTGTCCGGAGATCTCCATTGATTATGCCATCATGGAGAAGGCTGAGAATGTTTATGTCATTTGTGCCGATTTCGGATGGTCAGACCTGGGCACCTGGAATTCCCTTTATGAACATTCCGAACAGGATGATCACGGGAATGTGGTTGCCGGGGGGGAGATCCTGCTCTACAAGACAAGCAACTCGATCATTCACACCGACAAGGAAAAGCTGGTCGTGGCATATGGTCTGGAAGAGTACATCGTCGTACAATCCGAAGATATTCTGCTGATCTGCCCGAAAAAAGAGGAACAAAGGATCAAGCAGTTTGTCAAGGAGGTGCAGATCAGAACGGGAGATAAGTATATATAATTCAGCATATACAGGAAATACAAAAAAAGGCCGTTGGAATTTCCAACGGCCTTTTTTGGGTTTACATATTTAGGAAAGGGTTAATATTCCCAGAGGTCCTGTTCAAAATTAAAGATGGCATTCTTGATCCTCTCCGATTCAAGCAGGGCTGCTTTCCCGGTCTCGTACATGTCAATGCTCCTGTTATCATACACATTTGATTCTGAGATGATCACTCCGTGAAAACGACGCTGCAGGAAAAGGTCGTCATAAGAGATCTTCTGTGCATCATTGTAAGGATTGTAAGCTTCGTGGTTGGCCAGGATGTCCCTGAACTCAGGATAATAGATCCAGAAAAGCTTTCTTCTTTCCATTTGTCCTGTGGCGGGGTTCTCGCTGAGGCGTACGGGGCAGAGCCCGAGGATACGCACCTGCAGGGACGAAAGCTTTTTATCAAAATACCACACTTCCTGTACGATGTATTCTTTTACATCAGAGGTATTGGCTTCGTTGACAATGGTGGTATCATGCATGACACCATTCTCGTCAGGGACCTGGATGATCTCAGTCCCTGCGCCGAAATTCTTCTCGATATCGTCCTGTGTGATCTTAACGGTCATGTCGTCATGGAAAGGATCATAAGCCTGAACTTCTCCTGATCGCAGGGCGTTGTATAATACGTCGATCAGACTTTCCCTGTCTCCGATAGGGGTAGTGGGATAATAGAGGGGAAGGTTGAATTTCTGACGCAGGTCGACCAGCCGCCATACCTTCTTGGCCCACATCACATCCGCTTCGCGCAGATAGGGGTAAGGCACGGGGGTCCTGTTCTGCATGGATATATCATAAATCCATCTTTCCTTCGTTTCCACCTGTCCCTGCACACTCCGTGCAAAGGGCACTGCTAACAACACTGCGAGGATGATCGATCCGAATGCTTTTTTCATTGCGACTATACTTTTACTGGATGGTAAATACTAAGGGGTTAAGTTTTCTCGTCACCCCGTCGGGGCCCACAGCTTTGACATCTTCAAAGATCACTTTGCTGTTCCTTCTCATTTGCTGTATATATCCTTTCATTTTCGGGGTGAGACGGTTGCTCTTGGATATCTCGTCATAGGTAAATCCCTTGAGGGTCACGGACATCCTGAAGGAGGTCACCCGGAACTTCAGGTCGAAGTCGAAATTTTCCATTTCAGCCAGCACCACGTTCTGGGCGGCAAGGGCTGCTTTGGAGATCGGTCCTCCTTTTTTGCCGGCTACCTTGGCCACCGGCGGCGGTACCCGTTTCACCCGGAAAGGAGTTGGCGGGAAAGTGACATTTTTCCCGTTGATATTGGCCGTGACACGTATATTGGCCGGTTTGCCGGGTGTTTTGGGCCTGACGATCCAGGAACCACGGAAATGTTTGGTCCTTCCTTTCTTGATGACCCCGTTGGTCATTGAAGCGGAGATCTTGTCCGAACCCACACCGGGAACGGAGATATCCACCGGGTTGTCAACGCCAACATAGAAAACGTTCATAGCTGTGGGAGATACCACTACATTGGGGGCTGCAACGACATAAGGTGGTGCTTTGAAGGGGTAAGGGACCGTATCCCCTGAAGGAGCCTTGATGCGGATGATGCCTCCCCACTTTTTTTCACCTATGCTGTTGGCCGGCACCCTGTAAATACCACGGCCCCTTTTGTCCACGGGCAGTACCTTGTATTTCCCTACCATTTTATAGGTCTTGGTCCCGTCGGGAAGGGTTACCTCTTTGTAATTTCCCACCAGCACCTGGGGTTTCTGGGTGGTATCCGTGGCAGCGACGAAAACTTCCGCCTGGTATTCCCCGCCTTTCATGACATAGTTGCTGGAAGCGATGACCGTTGGTTCCAGTTTGTTGAATTTAAAGTCGTTGGCCTCTATCTGTGTGTAAAGATAGTTCAGGGTGAGGCCTTCGGTGTTACGAACATCTCCCTGCAGTTTGGAAAGGATGGTGATCACGGCGATCAGGGGCAGGGTGTGGAAGTTGTGTATCTCCCAGCTGACCTTTTCTCCGCCCGGATCCATTTTGTCTGAGGTATCCAGTGTCTTCTTGATGGATTCAACGAGCTTTGCATTTTTATTTCCGATGATCTGGAGCAGGAATTCCCGGTAATCATCCAGTGCATGATGCAGGTCGTATGCCTTCCCGTCCATGTTGGCCCCGATAAGGATCTGGGAGGGCACATTGTTTTCATCAATTTTATGGATGTTTTCCACGATAATATTGTTGCCCTCTATGGCATCAGAGTTTTTCCCCTCTGCCGTCCTGACGATCTCCAGTTTCAGGGCCTGTATATAGTCATACATTTCGTTGGCCCGGCTTTTGACCTCATTGGCTTTGTTGCGCCAGGGACCTGCTTTTACGGGATTGGTCGCAGCCTTTTGTTCAAAATCAGCATAGACCTGTGTGTTCCTTTCCACGTTGATCTTGGTTGTCTGGTTCAGGCTTTCATCAACCAGCTTGAATGCTTCCACAGCCTCCTTGGAAACGTTCAGAGCAAGAAGGGATGTCAGCACCAGGTACATCATCCCGATCATCTTTTGTCTCGGGGTTTCTTTTCCGTGGGCCATAATGATATTGCTTTATGGAATGAAGAGCTTGATCAAAAAAGGTTATTTTTTCATGACATTCATGGCAGCGAGCATATTTCCGTAAATGGTGTTAAGTTCCGAAAGGTTATCGCTGAGTTTGGTAACTTCTTCCCTGTAACGGGCAGAACTTTCTGCCGAAGCTTTCAGGTCTTCCATCATCTGGGCCAGGCCGGAATAAGCATCTTCTGCTTTCTTCAGCTGCTCGTTGGAGTTCTGCAGCTGCAGTTCGTAGACGGCATTGAGGGCCGAAAGGTTTTTGTTCAGGCTCTCCAGTTGCTCGTTATACGATTTGCTGCCGTCCTCAATATGGCTGAAGGATTCGGCCAGCCGCTGGTAATTGGTCCCGGATTCGGAGATCAGATTGGCCGTCTTATCATAGGAATCTGAGAGGCGGTCAACGGATCCTTTCAGTTCTTCCGTCGAGCTGACATAATTTTCGGTATGCTGGTCTACGGTCACAGCAGCCTTTTCCAGACTTTCGGCATATTTGGTGGAGGCAGCCGCTGCATCTGAGATGTCATTAAGTTTCTCAGCGGTGTCGCTTAGTCGCTGGAGGCCCTGGCCCAGTTTGTTGAAGAGATCGGGCGTGATCTCTCCTTCTTCCAGGAGCTTGTCAAATTTTTCGAGTGCGGATGAGGAACCGCCATAGCCACCCCCACGATGGCTGGCGGGCAGGACATCTTCGTCCTCGTCGGTCAGCCCTGCCAGCTCGGGGTAAACCAGGGTCCAGTCGGGCTCTTCGTGCGGAGGCTCAAAGGCTGAAAAGAAGAAAATGATGGCTTCTGTCCCCAGGCCGATGATGAGCATGAGCCCGGCACCGGGGTAGTGCTGGATCTTGAACAAAGCACCAATGATAACGACCGAAGCACCCCAACCGTACAGTTTGGCCATGAAATTTTTCCAGCCGCTGGTTTGAACTAATTCCTTTATTTTCATGATCTAAAAGTTATTTATTAAGAAAATAAATTAAATCCACTTTTTACATTTTTGTTATTTGCCGGTTCCCATATATGAACGAACATTACGGAATCCGATATAAGATGAGGCAGAGTCCTGATATTCATAAGTACGTGTACTTACCTGCAGATAATAGGCAATATCTTTCCACGAGCCGCCCCGGATCACTTTGCGTTTCATCACGGGGTTCTCGTCGGGACGCGCATTGTATTTATAATCGGGGTTCATATCGTGAATGAACTGATAGGCGGATTCGTCATAAGCGCTGGAGGTCCATTCTGCTACGTTCCCTGCCATATCGTAAAGACCGAACTCATTGGGTTCGTAAGATCCTACTTTGTTGGTGACCAGTGCTCCGTCATCGATATAATTTCCTCTCAGCGGCTTGAAGTTGGCCAGGAAGCAACCCTGGTTGTTACGGGTGTAGATACCGCCCCAGGGATACATGGAGAGATCGAGGCCCCCCCGCGCTGCATATTCCCACTCGGTCTCGGTGGGCAGCCTGTACTCCTGTACGCTGGGCCGGCCTTCCGAGAAGAGATAATCGTTGAGCGTCTTGGTCCTCCAGATGCTGAAAGCATTGGCCTGTTTCCAGGTGACCCCCACTACAGGATATTCATAAAAAGAGGGGTGCCAGAAATACATGTTCGTCCAGGGCTCATTGTAAGAATAGGTGAAATCGCGTATCCAGACCAGTGTGTCCGGATAACAGGGCACCTCATCATGGAAGATGAATGCCGAGCGGTCCTGGATGGGGATCCATTTTTCATTGACATGGTCATATACACGACCATGATAGCTCTGGGTCTTATAGTCATATTTATTGGATTCCTTGGCAGCCTGCTTAAGGTCTATCCAGAAATAGGAATAGATGAGCTTGCGGGTGTCGATCTCCTTTTTACCAAAGAAACGCTCATTGGGAGCATAATACATCTCATCCACGATGTTCTTGATGTCTTCGGTCATGGCTTTCCCTGTATAGGGGGTTTCCCAGTTGATGACAGGCGGGTCGTATTCATCCCCGTTGGCATCTACCTTGAAAAAGCCTTCAATACCGGCATCTCCCAGTTTGTAGCGGATAATGGAGTCCCTGACATAATTGATGAACTGCCTGTATTCACTGTTGGTGATCTCTGTCTCGTCCATCCAGAAAGCATCTACCGTAACGGTTTTGCTGGCTGAGTTCATGGCCCAGCTGATGTCCTGATCGCTGGGCCCTATGTTGAAGCTCCCCTGTGGGATGAAGACCATGCCATAGGGCTCGGGCTCGAAATATCTTTTTCCCGGCACCCCAACAAGTTCTCCATTGTAGGATGAACTACCACAACCACTCAGGATAAAAATAACAATCACCCCAATAATACTCAATTTTTTCATAGCGCTACAATGTTATTAATACTGCAAGTAATATATTTTTTTTTAAAAATCATAAAAAACGGATACTTTTATAATTTTTAGGCTCGTGTTGCAAACTCACATTGAAACAATATTTTATCATTACTTCGTGTGTTCCTCCCGTATAGGAATGTATGGATGAGGTCTGAAAGTCATAAGAATATCCTATTCTCAGCCCGTTAATAATTTGCAGTCCTATCATACCAATTACCGCATCTCCTGTTCTGTAAGAAACGCCGCCCCATACTTTTTTATTGTAAAGGAGGTTAACATTCATGGTCAGCTGGGTGGCTCTGCCGTCCGATTGCAGGAACAGCGAGGGCAACAGCTCGAAAGCCGGGTTCGGCAGGCGCAGGTTGTATCCGGCAACCACATAATAGTGACGGGCGACAAAAGGTTCTCCTTTGGTATATTTTATAACAGGTTGGTTCAGATGCGTGGAAGAGACCCCCACATAAAATTCGTCCGACTGGTAGAAGAGACCGGCCCCCAGATCGAAGGCCAGTGCACTCTCTTTGTTTTCCGGTATCAGGGGATCCCCTCCCGGAGGGGTATGATAATCACTTGTAGGGATCTCCCATGAAGGATCCAGGGCTTTGTTGAGCAGCCCGAAACTGAGACCTATCCCGAGGCTCCCTTTGCCTATCTCCAGCCGGTAAGCATAAGTGCCGGTGATGGAGAGGTCTTTTTCGAAACCCAGCTTGTCACTGGTGAAAGAGAGACCTACGCCACTGGAGATACCGAAAGGTTTTACAAAAGCTTCCCCCTGAAAGATCGTGGTCGAAGGAGCGCCTTTAAAACCTACCCACTGCTGACGGTTCATTCCGGTGGCGCATATGCCCCCCGAACTGCCTGCAAAACCGGGATTATAAGATAGCTTATTGAACATAAACTGACTCATTTGCGGATCTTGTTGTCCGAAAACAGTTCCCAAACCCAACATGATCATCATTAACCCTGTTCCGAAAACCTTTGCTATCCGGCTGTCCATCAGCGAAGTATCATCGATGAATGAATAAATATTCTCTTAGTCAAAGAAAACAAAAATATTATTTTCCACCAAATTTATCAACATGTACTGTTCATAACCTTCCCTGACGGCTACATTCCTTATACTTAATTTTACGGAAAATGTTACAGACAGCCGGTGGATGGATCACTTGAGAAAGTCGAGCCAGCGTTCGGGTATCTCCCGCTGTCCGGCCAGGTGGTAATCCTGCGAGGAGCAGGCTACCCATTCCTGGCGGCCCGTGATCTTGTCGGGCACAGGGGTGAGGAACCACCAGCGGTTGGTACGGTTGCTTTTGAGGAAAGTGATCCTGGAGCCGGCCTCTTCCAGATCGATGGTGTACTGTGTGAAATTCTCATTGTCCGGATCGGGGGTCTCACGGCTCCTCTGGGCCAGGCCGCTGGCAAAGAACCATATCATCTGGGCTGCCAGGTGGGTGGTCTGGTCCCGAACATCCAGGCGGGGGTTGACCTCGGTGACGATGAACACGGAGATGTGATCGCTCAGACCGGAAAAAAGGGCCAGCTGGCAGATCTCATGGCCGGAAAAACCGTTGGGTGACGGGTTGAGCGTTGCCGGCGCATCGCTCTGACGTACTGACGAGAGATCGAAACTGTGTATGTCCGAATCCCGGAAGAAAGGCTCATAATAAGGAAGGTTCTCCCGGATGCGTCCCAGCCGTATCGAACGGAACCCTCTCGCAGTAAGCTTCTCCAGATCGGCAGGGCTGACCAGATATTCCTGATGTCCCAGGTTAACATATCCGGTCTTCCCCTTTTGCTCCTGCATGATCTTCCCCAGCCAGGTATCCGAGGAGATCTCTTTTTCACCCTTGTCCATATCCAGGCGGGCGTCCAGGGTGAGGATGCGGGAGCGGCCGCGGTATTTCAGGACCGCCTCATGACACCCCAGGGTGATATCCTGCGTGCCTCCCATGATGACGGGGATAACATCGTTCTCCAGAAGATAAAAAACAGTGTCCCGTATGCCGTAAAAAGTGTCTTTCGGGGACGACCCGGGGCGCATGTTCCCCAGATCGATCATGGTGACTGCGTTGCGCAGCCTGCCCAGGGAATAGAGCTTCCGCCGTATATGGTCGGGAGCCTCCAGGGATCCTTTGTTTTTGGAGTTCCTGTCTTCCGGAACACCCATGAGGGCCATATCAAAATCCTTTACCTCCGGGATGGGAGTGTCGGGGGTGTGGATGGCCAGACGCCTGCCGAACTCGTCCCTGGCATGTACATTTCTGACCAGGGGTTTCGGAAGGCTTACAGGATCAAAATAGTCGTTCAGGTCCATATTGTTTTTCCCGGTGATTGATCATTTGTGGTTCCCTTTTTTCCTGCCGGCAGGGGCCTCTTTTATCAGCTTCATGCATTCCTCATAGGTGAGCTCTTCGGCTTTTTTGTTTTTGGGGATGCGGTAGTTGTTCTTCTTGTATTTTATATAAGCGCCCCACCGTCCGTTGAGGATCCGGAGGTCCGGATCTTCTTCGAAGGTCTTTATCACCTTTTTCTTTTCGGCTTCTCTCTTTTCGAGGATGATCTCCGCAGCTCTTTCGGGTGTGACGGTATGGGGATCATCGGAGGGAGGCAGGGAATAGAATTTCCCGTTGTGACGCAGGTAAGGACCGAAGCGCCCTATGGCTGCAACGACCTCCTGGTCTTCGAACGTGCCCACGACCCGTGGCAGACGGAACAGTTGCAGGGCCTCTTCGAGGGTGATGGTCTCTATGAGCTGGCCTTTTCTGAGGCTGGCATACCTGGGTTTTTTGTCGCCATCGGCACGGCCCAGCTGCACCACCGGGCCATAGCGCCCAACTTTTACGATCACCTCTTCGCCACTTTCCGGATCTGTCCCGAGCACCCGCTCACCGGTGGTTTTCCCCGTGCTCTTTTCGGTGCTTTCCACCTTGGGGTGGAATCCCTTATAGAACCTGCGGATCATTTCCGTCCAGTTGATCCTGCCACGGGCGATCTCATCAAATTGCTTTTCCACTTTGGCGGTGAAATTGTAGTCGAGGATGTCTCCGAAATGTTCCAACAGGAAATCATTGACCACCATCCCGATATCACTGGGGAAGAGCTTCCCTTTTTCATTCCCGAAAGATTCCTTTTTGGTCTTTTCTTCGATCGTTTCCTTGTTTTCTTTCAGCGTGAGCACGTTGATGTTGCGTGTTTCTCCCGGCCGGTCCTCTTTTACGACGTATCCCCTCTGTTGTATGGTTGTGATGGTAGGGGCATAGGTGGAGGGTCTCCCGATCCCCAGTTCTTCCAGTTTTCTGACCAGCATGGCCTCGTTGTAGCGGGGGGGTGGCTGGGAGAAACGCTCCGTGGCCGTGATACTTTTGTATTTCAGCGGGGTGCCTTTGGCGATGGGTGGCAGATAGGCTTCTCCGCTGCTCTCTTTCTCTTCTTTATCAGACCACACTTTCAGGAACCCGTCGAAGAGCACCGTTTCACCGGTGGCCACGAACACCTTGTCCATATCCTCCGGGGTGATGGTGATCGTGGTTTTTTCTATGCGGGCGTCAGCCATCTGGGAGGCGAGCGTGCGCTTGCGGATCAGATCGTAAAGCTTCTGCTCTGCTTTGGGCACATCCACCGTCTCCTTATTAAGATAGGTGGGACGGATGGCTTCGTGGGCTTCCTGGGCGCCTTTGGATTTAGTACGGTATTGTCTGGTTTTGGCATATTCCGCTCCAAATTTTTCCGTGATCCATTTGTGGGCAGTGTTAAGGGCCAGTTTCGACAGGTTGACCGAGTCGGTCCTCATATACGTGATATGTCCTGCCTCATAAAGCCGCTGGGCCAGCGACATGGTATAGGCGACCGAGAATTTCAGGCGGCGGCTGGCCTCCTGTTGCAGGGTGGAGGTGGTAAAAGGCGGCGGCGGCGTTCTTTTCAGCGGTTTTTTGGTGACCTCTGTGACACTGAACGCTCTTCCCTGCAAAGAGGCGAGGAAAGCCATGGCTTCCTCACGGGTGGAAAAACGCTCGTTCAGTTCGGCTTTCAACAGGAACAGCTTGCCCTCCTTCACGATGTAGAACTCGCCCGTGACCCGGTAATAGGATTGCATATTGAACTGATGGATCTCTCTTTCCCTGTCGACCACCAGCCGCACGGCTACCGACTGCACGCGGCCGGCAGAGAGGGAAGGTTTTATCTTTTTCCAGAGCACGGGTGACAGCTCATATCCCACCAGGCGGTCCAGGATGCGGCGTGCCTGCTGGGCATTCACCAGATTATGATCGATGGTGCGGGGTGTGGTGAGTGCTTCCTTGATGGCTGTGGGTGTGATCTCGTGAAAAACGATCCTTTTGGTGGTCTCCGCAGGGAGGCTCAGCACCTCCGAGAGATGCCAGGCGATCGCTTCCCCCTCACGGTCCTCATCGGACGCCAGGTAGATGCCGGACGATTCCTTCACGGCTTTCTTCAGCTCACTGACCACCTTTTTTTTATCCTCCGGCACCACATACCGGGGTTGAAAGTCGTGTTCTATGTCGATGCCAAGGTTCCTTTTTTCAAGATCACGGATATGCCCAAAACTGGACTTTACCCGGTATTCTTTGCCCAGTATTTTCTCTATGGTCCTGGCCTTGGCGGGGGATTCAACGATAATGAGATTATTTTTTCCTTCCATACTTTTCCCTGGATAACAACGTTTTTAAATCGCTGCAAAGTAAATTAATAACTCCAGTAAGTTCAAAATTTATTCTTTAATATTTATTATTTTTGGCGCTGTCGAACGAAAAAAGGCCATGGCAAAAGCAAATCCGAAGGAAAAAAAATATGTGATCTGGTTCTGGGTGCTCTATGCGCTGGGGGTCCTGTCCGTGATCCTGATCTTTGTGCTGATCTCCCTCGGCAAGATGGGACCCATGCCTACTTTTGAGCAACTGGAGAATCCCCGCAGGAACCTTGCCTCGGAGGTCTATTCCGAGGACGGGAAGTTGCTGGGCAAGTTCTATGTTCAGAACAGGGTGTGGACTACCTATGAGGATATCTCTCCCTGGGTCACCGATGCGCTCATTGCCACGGAAGATGTACGGTTCTACAAGCATTCGGGCATCGATGTGCGGGGGCTGGGACGTGTGTTCGTCAAGACGTTCCTGATGGGGCAGACGGGTGCCGGCGGAGGCAGCACCATCTCGCAGCAGCTGGCCAAGAACCTGTTCCCCCGCGATACCACTACTGTGCATTTTGCCCCGGCCCGCATGGTGCGTCTGGGCGTCACCAAGTTCAAGGAATGGGTCACGGCCGTTAAGCTGGAACGCAGCTACACCAAAGAGGAGATCATCGACATGTATCTCAACGTGTTTGATTTCCTCTACCAGGCCGTAGGCATCCATTCGGCGGCGGATATTTATTTTCAGACCACCCCCGATTCCCTCACCCTCGAGCAGGCAGCCATGCTGGTGGGGATGGTGAAGAACCCCGCTTATTACAACCCCGTGCGGCGGCCGGAGGTGACCTGGCAACGACGGAACGTGGTGCTGTCACAGATGCTCAAATACGGATATATCGACAGGGCAACCTATGATTCTGTGTCAAAACTTCCCCTGGAAGTGCATCTGAAGATCGAGAGCCATAACCTGGGGCCGGCGGCCTATCTGCGGGAATATATCCGCACGACCATGATGAAGACCTATCCGCAGCGGGAATATTTCTTTACGGATGAACAATACAAGGAAGCTCTCTATCAGTGGGAGCATGATCCGCTCTATGGATGGTGCCACAAGAACAAAAAACCCGATGGCTCCGACTATAATATTTACAGTGACGGCCTGAAGATCTACACGACCATCAATGCCACTTTCCAGCAATATGCCGAAGAGGCGGTCCGCGAGCATCTGGGCGGGGAGCTGCAGGAGGCTTTTTTCGAGGACGTCAAGACCAGTCGTCATCCTCCTTTTTCGGACGACCTTAAGCCCGGCCAGATCAAAGACATCATGGAACGCGCCATGCGGCGTACCGACAGGTACAGGGGACTCAGGAACAGAGGCCTGCCTTCCGACAGCATTGTGAAAGTGTTCAACACGCCCGTGCCGATGAAGGTCTTTTCCTGGCACGGCATCATCGACACGGTCATGTCCCCCATGGATTCACTGCGTTATTACAAGTTTTATATCCGGTCGGGGATGATGAGCTTTGATCCGCATACCGGTTATGTGAAAG
>WFRO01000354.1 GCA_015486475.1 Bacteroidales bacterium | reverse complement strand
AGTTCTGATAGAGGATAGGCTGCAGGGTGCCGCCGGCAGCTTTTGTGGCATCCTCGAACTTAAAGATTGCCATATCCATGTTTTCCATCTTGCTGAAAAATTTAAAACTGCCACCCAGGGTAAGGTTCTTCCAGGTAAAGTCTACATTGGCTTTGACCGTATGGATGAACCGGTATTTAAGGATGCCTTTGGAAGGATCCACACTGGTGGAGTTATAGCTGAAATCGGTGCCTCCATCCGGACTGTAATCCCTGGCATAGACATAATCCGGATCCACTACGGTGGGCATGACATAGGTGTAACCAAAGAGATAACTGATCTGGAAATCGTTTCCCCATTTGGCGATGCCGTTGATCGATATGTCCACACCGTTTACCCTCGATTTTCCTGTATTGACGAATTTGTAACCGGCAATAGCGAACTGGTAAGTGGAATCCCAGAACCCGAAAATGTATTGTATGGTATTGTCATAGGTCTGATAGAAATAGGCGATATCCATAAATCCGTAAAATTTACTGAACTTAAAGCCTTGTTTCAGACCTATTTCGGCATTCACGCTGGTTTCCGGCACCAGATCGGGATTGTCAAAAACGCCTATGCTGCCGGCATTGGTACGTATGTAACGCTCGGTGATGGTGGGGAAACGGTATCCCTGTCCCACGGATGTGCGCAGGTAGGTCTCTCTTCCCAGTTTGAGGGATATGCCGCCACGTGCCACCGGCTTAATATCCCGGATGCTGTCATTGAGAATAAAATGTTCGAGCCGTACTCCTCCCGAGAGTGTAAGGACGTGGTTGATATTTTTTTCCAGTTCGGTGTAAAGGGACATGTTCCATACATAGTTCTCCGGCGACCCTGAGGCCGAGTACATATCGGCCCTGCTGTGGGTGTAGTTGCTGGAGATCCCTCCGATGAAATCCAGATGCCCCAGGGTGGCAAAGCTCTTGGAGAACTGGTACTGGTTGAACATCATGAACACATCGTTGGTCTGGTTGTTGATGAGGTCGTTGTTGGAAACCATCAGCCGGTTGATGAATTCGTGCTTGAAACCCAGCTCGGAAACGTATTTTATGAACGGATCAAGATACCAGGTGAGATGTGATCCTTTGATGATGGCATCCGGATAGGCCCGGTAAAAATTGGTGGTATCATCCAGCCAGGCCAGGGGTTGGGCTGTTTCCGAATACATGATATTGCCGTTAAGTCCGTAGTTCAGTCCGTTGACCTTCTGGGAGCGGTGACGCAGGTTGAAGTTGAACCGCCCCATGTAATTGGTCATATCCTTGTCGGTGATGTCATTATTTACGTCCACGAGAGGTCCCGGTTTGGGAGCGCCGATGTAATTACCCTCCCGTTGCAGGAAGGCGCCGATCACAAGGTCGGTGCGGTTCTTATTGAACTGGCGGGAATGCTGAAAAGTAAGGCCGCTGGTCCAGTTGATGCCGTTCCACCACTTCGCTGCGGGCTCCCGGGGGGGCGAGTACATGCTTCCAAAGGCTTTGATACGGGTTTCAGGCTTTAGCCCCGGGAATTGTGTATGAATATAAATGGCGCCGCTCATCGCCGAAGATCCGGAGAGCACAGAGGCGGCTCCTTTTACCACTTCCATCTGGTTGATGTTCTCGATGGGGATCAGCGACCAGTCGGGTTTGCCGTTATCACCGGTGATGATCGGCAGATCGTCTACAAAAACAGCTACCTTGCTGCCCACGCCGAAGGTGAAGCCGCTGCCACCCCGTATCTGGGGCTGCTGGTCAATGATGTTGACCCCCGGCACCAGATCGAGAGCGGTAGAGATGTTGGTGGTGTTGCGTTCGTCGATCATACGCGCTTTCATCACCTCAATGGATACCGTCTGCTCCTCCAGCTTCTTGTCAAACTTGCCTGCTTTGACGACCACCTCTTTGAACTGATGGCTGAAGATCTCCATCGGAAAGTCTATAAGTACCGTCTGCCCTGGTTTGACAGCTATATGTTTTTCCAGGGTTTTCATGCCGGTGTATGAGCAAACCACGGTGAAAGTATCTGCCGGGACTTTCAGGTAGAAATGACCGTTGAAATCGCTTACCGTCCCGATGGCCATATTATGTTTCAGGTAGATGTTGGCTCCCGGAAGGGTCTCGTGGGTCTCCTTGTCGGTTACCTGTCCGGTAATATATCCTGACTGCTCCTGGGAAAAAACGGAAATACTTCCCAACAGCATCGCCATGACCCACACCCATCGTATTTTTTCCCTCAGGACCATGATCCCAGATTTTAAACAACCGGATCTTTATCTGATAAAAACTTTCTTTGTAAAGGACTCCGTCTCATCACTGACCCTGACAATATAGATCCCACCGGTCTGGTCCAACAGGAGCTGTTTCCTTTCATTGGCCGGAATAAGTCCCGTATAAACCGTCCTTCCCATCATATCCATGACGGACAGATGATAGGTTTTGTTACTGTTTTTTTTCAGCTCTATGTTCAGTACGCCTGCTGCGTACCAGCTTGTCAGTTTTCCATCTGATATGGGATGTTCTTTTACAGATGTGGTATTGCCGTCATTGTAGATCATGACCAGATCATCCACCCACATCTCACTCCCGGCCTGAGCATCGAAACCGTTGCCGGAGGAGATCACGGACAGTACATATTCCGGCAGAGTGTCAGCCTTGAAATAGGTGAAAGGAACACTGAACCGTGTCCATTCTGTAACATTGGTGTCAGGAGTAATGAACTCGGCCGATCCTACCAGGTTGACTGAGTCTTCCTGAAGGGGGGGCTTTCTATAAGCGCCCATGTGAAGGTCAAAAGAAAAAGATCCTTTATCGCCATCCTGGGGGAGATATTTGTACCATCCGGCAACACTGTCGGGACGGCCGCTCAGACGCATGTGGAATTCCCAGACGTCCGGAATGGTATAGGCATAGGCTTTGTTCTTGTCCATTTCGGCGTGTACCCGTCCCGTGGTCATCATACCATTGGCTACCGCAAAACTC
Source organism: Bacteroidales bacterium (assembly GCA_015486475.1). Lineage (GTDB taxonomy): Bacteria > Bacteroidota > Bacteroidia > Bacteroidales > VadinHA17 > DRPN01. The sequence continues at coordinate 1,086 of WFRO01000354.1, read as the reverse complement.
TCTATGTTCACCAGATGGACAGAATAATTGCCGGTATGAGCATCGTCAGAGAGAAAACAGACATTCGGCGCAGCATCCGCCAGCTGGTCGGCTGATTTCAAAGAGCTCCACCTTTTGGGCTCCACAATGAGGATGGGCGGGTTTTCGTCGGGATAGTAGGCCAGCGTGTCCCATTCCTCAAAACCAGAATTTTCCATCTGAGCCTGGGCACGGGTTTTTTCCGTGAAAAAAGTGCCGGTGGCGATCAGCATTATTGCAAGAAGTAGATGTTTTTTCATGGTCTTAGGCTTTCTGTTAAAACATAAAGTGTTGAATGTATCTTGGGGATGACAAAGATATGAAAAAACTTTTTCCGGAAACCCGGTGTCAGGGTGTAAATAGTGTGTAGTCCGTTTTGCTACAGTCGTATAATTTGAGGAGGAATTGTTACATTTGTTAAAATAAATCAAAACGTATCAGGACATGATGTTTCATTTGGGAAAAAGAGCGAGGTATAATATCATCCTTTTTTTGCTTAGTTTTATTTACATTTTTGTGATCGGTCTTTTTGGAGGGGTAGATAAAATAGATTTTGTTTACGGTATAGTGATCTCCTTTATTTATTTCTTTTCTTTTCTTACCATACGCGAGGAGAGCCGTTTTTCGTTCTCCATACCGACGCTGATGGTCCTTCTGACATGGATAGGGGCTTTCTTCGGATTACCTGTTTTAACCAAGATCACCGGTCTGCTGGCGACCCTGTTCTTTTTTGTGGTCATTTTCCTCCTGGTCCTGCGCATTGCCAGCAGCAGTAAGGTCCAGTTGCTGGAGTTTGTGGAATCGGTGAATATCTATCTTTTACTGGGGATCGCTGCTTCTTTGTTGTTCAGATCGGTATATGCTTTCAATCCTCAGGCTTATAATACTCCTGCCGAAGGCATGTCAGGGATGTCAGATTTTATTTATTTCAGTTTTGTGACCCTTACCACACTGGGATATGGCGATATATCCCCCGCCAGTCCCCTGGCACGTTCCCTGGCCAATCTTTTCAGCGTGACCGGCCAGTTGTATCTCACCATGATCATCGCCATGCTGGTGGGTAAGTTC
>WFRO01000353.1 GCA_015486475.1 Bacteroidales bacterium | reverse complement strand
TTTTGGAATATATAGTGAAAGTTAGGCTATCGTGAAAATATGGTACAAATTTTGTGTTACAAATTGTGTTACATATTTTTATGATGAAACGCATCTGCTATCCACATTGCCCGCGGGATTTCATTTGAAGTTATCCTATCCATTGTATTAGTGGATGAGGCATGAAAACTTTAAGATTTATTTCTAACTTAACAAAATGAGATGTTATGAAAACAATTAATGGCCTATCTTATCTGTCTGTCTGCTCGTTGCTTCTGACAGCTTAGCACAGATTCCTTCAACTATATACTCCGAAAATGACCGTTTTACAAAAATATCCCCGATATATATTTTCACAGGCAGTTGCTCTGCGCATTGCCATGCCTTCATTTGATGTAAACCTTAACGAAAGGACTGATTGACGATGAAACTTAAGAAATTTAAATTATTATTTTATCTTTTATTGGCTTTTCTGGTATTTTCATCGTGTGAAAAGGAGAATCCCAATATTTCATTACAAGCCACTAAATGGAAAATCGTAAAAATCAAAAAGGAAGGTGACTCCAGATATTCAATTGCAAAAAAGCAATATGTGATTGACTTTAAAAATGATGAAACTTTTACGCTTAAACTGGATGTAAATACTTGTGATGGAAATTATGAAATAACGGGAAGCGGAAAAATCGAATTTGAGGAAATAATGTGCACATATATGTGTTGTGATTCTGAATTCGGAATAGCATTGGCACAACTTATTCCGAAAATGACAAATTTTTATGAGAAAGGAGGCTACTTATATTTTGAAGGAAAAGGAACAATTGTTTTGAAGCCTATATGATTTAACCAAACGTTTGCCAACAATTAGCTGAACCAATGTATAATCCGGGAGCCGGAGTTTAAATATGCCTGTATTCCAGTGAATACCAGAATTCAGGGTAATACATTGTGTTAACAAAGATTTTTATTAAACCTAAATGCAAAAAATAAAATCAATATTTAAATTGCTGATCTTAAGCGGAGTGCTTATTTTCATGACTTATAGCTGTGAAAAAGAAGAAGTACAGCCTACAAATGAAGAAGAAGGCTCTATAGCCGAAGGTACTATCATAGAAACTTTTGCCCAGTGTTATGGTTATTGGATAATGATTGAAGTTGAAAAACCACAAGGAATTGGTAAAGCGGGAACTTTTATTCCTGTTGATTGTCCATGTCCCAAGATTGATTATCACAATGCTATTGGAGTACCCTATTTTGAACGTATTCCCGGATTGAAAACGGAGGCACCTGATACGATAGGCACCTGGTTGCGTTTTAAATACCGGGAACTTACTCACAAAGAACGTTGTGATAAAAATCTCTTTAGGGATACTTCTTTTATTGGAATATGCAATACAATGATTGGGCCACCGGATGTATCAATGTATATGATTACTAAAATTATTGATTACCATTAAAATTTACATAATGACAGGATTATCTTTATATTCTCATTGAACTGAAACATTATGAAACATATAATGAAAATACTAGCACTCCTATTTTTTGGCATTTTTCTTTCCCTGGGTATTGGTTGTAGTGAAAAAAACCTGCAGGATACGATTCCGGGATTGGCGGTGTATAAAACCAAAGGTGATTATTTCAGGAATGCATATTGTTTTATGAAACCTTCAGGAGATATTTATATGGAACCGTCATTCTATAATCCCCGGTATCAGTCAATTGATCCGCGTATTGAAATAACCCCTTCTGATACGGTTTATACATTAAGAGTGAAGCTAATAGATGGATATATACTTGGTGGAGAAGTAGGTGAAAATATGGTATTCCTGGATCTTACCTTTAAAGACTATCTTAATTATGAAATTACCCATAATACAAGCAGTATCCCTGATTCTGTACTAAAGGAACACATCCTTGATGATGATCCGTTTTTGGAACTATATATAGATGTAAACAGACCCAGAAAATATGAATTATCCGATACTGCTTTGATCAATCAAATGATCAGAAACGGCGAACTGGAAAAGCACTTTGAAAAGATAAAATAAATCCGACTGCGAAGAAATAACCTAAAACCCGGCATGCCCGGCGAGCAAATTCATCCCTATCATGACGAGAGTGTGACAAACCGTTCTTAACCTGCCGCTATTGATGTTTTTGTGTAAGAGCTTGTCTCTCCTTCAGGCAATTTTCGTTATCTTCGGCCCGAAAACATGGAGACCATGAGCAAGACCCAACGGCTGGTGGCGCTGGATGCTTTCCGGGGCATCACCATCCTTTTTATGATCATCGTCAATACGCCCGGCACGTGGGAGCATGTGTGGCCGCCGCTGGAGCACTCCCCCTGGAACGGCTGCACACCCACCGACCTGGTATTCCCCTATTTTCTCTTCATCGTAGGCGTGGCCATGTGGTTCTCCTTCAAGAAGTACAACCATCGTCTCAACGGCGGTTCCCTCTGGCGTATCGTACGCCGCGTGATCGGCATCTTCGGGCTGGGCCTGCTCATCAACGCAGTAGCTGCTGACTTCGATTGGACTCATCTGCGCATCCTGGGCGTGCTGCAGCGTATCGCCCTGGCCTACGGCCTGGCCTCGGTGCTGGTGCTGCTGCTGGGGCGCACCTGGCGCTGGGTGGTGGCGGCCCTGATCCTCCTGGGGTACTGGGGCGTGCTGCTCTATTACGGCGGAGATCACCCGCTGGACCTGATGACCAACCTGGTGCGGCAGATCGACCTGCAGGTGCTGGGCGCCAACCACATGTACCACGGATATCCCATGAATGAGGCACACAAGATCGCCTTCGACCCCGAAGGATTGCTCAGCACCCTGCCGGCCACGGTGAACGTACTGCTGGGGTACCAGATGGGAGAGATGATAGGGAACTCCAAAGATCATTTCAAAACCTCCCTGTTCCTGATGGTCTTCGGTATCCTGGGCATCGGGCTGGGACTGGTCTGGGATCCCTATTTCCCCATCAACAAACCTATCTGGAGCAGCTCATACGTGCTTTTTACCTCCGGCTGGGCATCCCTCTGGCTGGGCATCATGCTCTGGATGATCGACGTGAAAGGCTGGAAACGGTGGGCTATGCCCCTGGTGGCCACGGGGATGAATCCGCTGTTTATCTATGTGCTGTCGGATGCGTGGACCCTCACCATGCTGAAGACACATGTGGGGGAGGTCAACCTGTATAGCTGGATCTATCAGCATCTCTATGTCTCCTGGCTGGGGAACACCAATTTTGCCTCGTTCATGTTCGCGCTGGGCAATGCGGTGTTGCTGGGACTTGTAGGCTGGGTCATGTACAAGAAAAAAATATTCATAAAGATCTGATACTTTGACCGATCACAATAAAATACAACTGGCTTCCCTCTTCATGAACTGGGCGGGGGAGGAGGTGCTCCGCATGGACGAACTGCCTCCTTCCGGCTCCAGCAGGGAATATGTGCGCATCACGGGCAGCAAAAAGGTGGCCATCGGCGTCTTTAACCCCGACGTGAAGGAGAACATCGCCTTTCTCACCTTCTCCCGCCATTTCCGGGAGGCGGGTCTGCCGGTGCCGGAGATCTATGCCGTAGCCGCAGACAACCTGCTCTACCTGGAAGAGGATCTGGGCAACATGACCCTGTTCAGCTACCTTACCGAGGTGCGGGAGCAGCAGGGATTCACCCCGGAGCTGATCGAGATCTACGAAAAGGTGCTGGACATGCTGGTACGGTTCCAGACGGAGGCAGGGCCTTCGGTGGATTATTCGGTGTGTTATCCGCGGGCCGCCTTCGACAAGCAGTCGATGCTGTGGGACCTGCACTATTTCAAGTACTACTTTCTGAAACTGGCCAGCGTGCCTTTCGACGAGCAGCTTTTGGAGGATGACTTCCACCGGTTTGCCGACTACCTGGTATCGGCGGGACAGGACTATTTCCTCTATCGCGATTTCCAGTCGCGCAACGTGATGCTCCTTCGGGGTGAGCCTTATTTTATCGACTATCAGGGCGGACGGCGCGGCGCCCTCTATTACGACCTGGCCTCGCTCCTCTACGATGCCAAGGCCGATCTGCCGGAGGAGGTGCGGGCCCGCCTGCGCGACCATTATCTGGAGCAGCTCAGCAAAAAGATAAAGACCGACCCGCAGACTTTCGGGCAGTATTTCCACGGCTTCGTACTGATACGTATCATGCAGGCCCTGGGGGCTTACGGTTTCCGGGGCTTCTATGAGCAAAAGGCCCATTTCCTGCAGAGCATTCCTTATGCGCTGCAGAACATGGAGTATCTGTTGCAGGAGCTCTCCCTGCCGGTGGAACTGCCCGAACTCCGGAGGGTGTGGGAGGCCATCGTGGCCAATAAGAGCCTGCGCAGCTTTCCCCAGGCATATCCGGGCCTGACGGTACGGATCACCAGCTTCTCCTATAAAAACGGTATCCCTATGGATGAGAGCGGCCACGGCGGCGGGTTCGTCTTCGACTGCCGTGCCCTGCCCAACCCCGGGCGCCTGGAACAGTACCGCGACCTGACGGGCCGCGATGCGCCGGTGATCCAATTCCTCGACGAACGGCGGGAGGTGCAGGAGTTCCTGGAACAGGTCAAGGCCCTCACGGGCCGCTCGGTGGAGAACTACCTGCAACGTAACTTCCACCACCTGATGATCAACTTCGGCTGCACCGGCGGA
>WFRO01000352.1 GCA_015486475.1 Bacteroidales bacterium | reverse complement strand
CGTAAATAGTAATCACCCAAACTCCAGTCAATATCACTAAACTGACCCATGGAGGGGATTCCTTCTCCAATATTTACATCTATCAGTCCAAATTTATTGGTGGTAGTATATACAATCTCTCTGTAAACCTCATTATTACCTTGTAGAATAGTAAATTGCAGGCTTATGTCTTTTCTCGGCAGGGGAACGCCCCATTTGCCTTTTGCTATTGCTTTATACTTAAGTGCCTCTGGCACCTGTGCTGTTGCTGCTATGCTTAGCATAAGTATGAGCAGCTGAAATATTATACTTTTTTTCATGATCGTTTATTTTAATATGATTTTAAAAACGGCAAGTACAGATTTGTCCTTTTTAGATATTTTAATAAAGTACAATCCCGGCGAAAACGTTTCAAGATTTATTTTCTGCGGATTCGATACCCACTTAATCATTTTTAAGCGTTTTAAGGTGGGGTCAAAAATTTCAAGATAAAGATCGTTTTGGTCTTTCAAATAAGTGAGTACATTTACCCATCCTGAAGTAATTGTGGGATAGACTTTAAAATTTACGTTTTTAAGTTTGTCAGGTGCTTCTCTTTGATTTTGTAAATTATTAAAGAGCACTTCAGACTCAATAATGTTCTCACCCACTACCCAATCCAGGGTCATTTCAGGGCTGATAATGGTATTTCCCGAACTTACCATTACATGTTCGTTTACTTTTTGACCCATACAATAAAAAGAGAGCAAAAAGAGGGGAAAAAATAGTAGTAGTTTTTTCATGGTAATAAATTTTAAAAGGTTAAAACAGATAGTTTGCATAAAAAATGGTTTTCCGGCGCATGGTAATGATGATCCGGGTATGAATTTATTGCTTTTATCCCCCGGATACTATCAATTTTCACCCATTTTCTTTCAATTATGTTCCATTAATTGCAAAAATCGGTCATTCATTAGCCCCCTGCCCCGATGAGTTACATTAACCCCGGACAGTCGGACTTTCTCTCTTAAGCTGCTGATATCATCGGCAGAAACCTGAAAAATGAGCAATTCGGGGTGGCTGAACTGGTCATTGTAAGCTTCACCCACAAGATCCTGAGATCATAAATTACATTACATACGAAAGTATATTTGCTTTCGTTCGTAATTTTTCTTACCTTTGTTGAAAGGAACAACCCACATCCATGATCTTCAACATTCAGCGGTATTCCACGCACGACGGCGAAGGCATACGTACCCTTATCTTTTTTAAAGGGTGCACCCTGCATTGCCAGTGGTGCAGCAACCCCGAAGGCATACCCTTCGGCCCTACCCTGCTGTATGATGAACGGCTGTGCAAGGATTTCGGGGAATGCCTCAGTGTTGCCGCCCCGGCTCTGCATCGCAGTGACGAGGGTCACGGCATCCGTATCGACCGTGACAGCCTTGCCCGACCGGAGGTCCTGCGTGACGTGTGTCCTGCCAAAGCGCTCACCGTGGCCGGGGAAGAGATCAGCGTGGAAGAGCTGCTTAAGGAGATCGAGAAAGACCGTCCCTTTTACCGCGACCACGGCGGGGTCACCCTCTCGGGCGGAGAGCCGCTGGCACAGAGCGAATACCTGGCACCCCTCCTGCAGGAGCTGAAGACAAGGAAGATCTCCGTGGACGTGGAGACCTCCCTGTATGTGGAATGGGAAAGGATAGCGGCTGTGAAAGAATGGGTCAGCACCTTTCTGGTCGATATGAAACATACGGATGCCGGGAAATTCAGGACCTATACGGGAGGAGATGTCCGCCTGGTCATGGAGAACCTGAAAAAGCTTGTGGAAGGAGGGTCACGCGTGATCATTCGCGTACCGGTCATCCCGGGCTTCAACCATTCACAGCGGGAGATGATCAGCATCATCGATCATGTGCACGCCCTGGGTATCCGGGAGATACACTTCCTCCCCTATCATACTCTGGGGATGGAAAAATACCGGATGATGGGCCTGGAATACCTTTACGGGCAATACAGATCCCTCGGGGATGAGGAAGTCCATTCCTATGTACAATATGCACAGTCCAAAGGATTACGAACAAAGACCGGAGGTTGATATGATCACAACGACAAAAGAAGAAAAAGTCTCACAGCGCATAACCCGTCTGCGGGAGAAGGTGCTGGGCACCAGGCCGTCGGTATGTACCGAAAGGGCCCGTTTTTATACTGAGGTGTACCGCCGTCACGAGGACCTGCCGGTGATCCTCAGAAGGGCGCTGGCCCTAGAGAAAACGCTGAAGGAGATGACCATCTTTATTGATGAGGGCGAGCTGATCGTGGGCAATCACTCCTCGCAGCACCGGGCCGCCCCCATCTTTCCCGAGTATGCCGTCGACTGGCTGCCGGAGGAGATGGATGACTTCGACAAACGACCGGGAGATGCTTTTTACATCACCGAAGAACACAAAAAAGAGCTGCGGGAGATCGCCCGCTGGTGGAAAGGAAAGGTGCTCTGGGACCGTGGCAGGGCGCTGATGTCGCAGGAGCTGCGCGATCTGCAGGATGCCGCCGTCATCAAGGCCACCGGCAACCTTACCTCCGGCGACGGCCACATCGCCGTGGATTTTCCGAAGATCCTCTCCGCAGGACTGGAAGGCTACCTGGAAGAGATCGCGCATTATCACAGCCTGGTGGACCGGAGTGACCGGGAGGGCATCAAAAAAGACCTGTTCTACAGGGCCCTGACCACCGTTCTCCGGGCTTTTCAGTCTTTCATTCTGCGATACAGGGACCTGGCGCTGGAGATGAGCAGCCGGGAGACCGATCCCCGCAGGATGAAAGAGCTGCGGACTATCGCCGGAAACTGTGAGGTCATCGCCTCCCGCCCCCCGGAGAGCTTCTGGCAGGCGCTGCAGCTCACCTGGTTCGTACAACTGGTACTGCAGATCGAAAGCAATGGCCACTCGGTCTCCCTCGGCCGCATGGACCAGTACCTCTACCCTTTCTACCACAACGATATCCTCACCGGGAAGATCAGTGGCGAAGAAGTTATAGAATTACTTGAGAATATGTGGATCAAGCTTTTATCTATCAGTAAGATAAGACCATGGTCGCATACCCGCTTCTCGGCCGGGGGGCCGCTCTATCAGAACGTGACCATCGGTGGCCAGACCCCCGGCGGTAGCGATGCGGTCAACGACCTGAGTTATCTAATCCTCGACTCGGTGGGCCGGATGCGGCTCACCCAGCCCAATCTGTCGGTACGCTTTCACCGCAACATGTCACATGACTTTATGATGGCCTGCATGCGGGTCATCGAAAAAGGGTTCGGCATGCCCTCCTTCAACAACGACGAGATCGTCATCCCGGGCCTGCTCGCCCTGGGCGTCGGGCCGGAGGACGCATACGACTATTCGGCCATAGGATGTATCGAGATCGCCGTCCCAGGAAAATGGGGCTACCGCTGCACGGGCATGAGCTTCCTTAACCTGATGCGTGTATTCATGGCAACGTTGTATAATGGGCTGGATACGGAAT
>WFRO01000351.1 GCA_015486475.1 Bacteroidales bacterium | reverse complement strand
TGTGTGGAGGGTCCCGTTTTTAACACAAAAGAACTGATATGGTAGATCTGCAGGTACAGATAGGGAAGCTCACTCTGAAGAATCCCGTGACGACAGCCTCCGGATGTTTCGGCTACGGCACGGAATACACCGATTTCATGGATATCTCGCGCCTGGGAGCCATTTTCACCAAAGCCACCACGGGCAGCAACCGCGAAGGCAATCCCGCCCCCCGTATGGCCGAGACCCCCGCGGGAATGATCAACTCGGTGGGACTCCAGAACAAGGGGGTGGACTACTTCATTGAGCACATCTATCCCACACTCCGTCCATACAATACGCATTTCATTGTCAATGTCTCGGGCTCAACGATCGAAGAGTATGTGGAGGTGGCAGGTAAGATCGGTACGCTGGAAGGCATCCCGGGCATCGAGCTGAACATCTCCTGTCCCAACGTCAGGGAGGGCGGTATGGTCTTCGGCACCAACCCCGTCTCGGCGCGCGAGGTGATCCGCGAGGTGCGGAAAGCCTATCTGAAGACCCTGATCGTGAAGCTCTCGCCCAACGTCACCTCCATCGTCGATTTTGCCCGCATCGCCGAGGAGGAGGGTGCCGATGCGGTGTCGCTGATCAATACGGTGCTGGCCATGGCCATCGACGCCGAGCGGCGGCGCCCCGCCATCGCCACCATCACGGGCGGACTCTCGGGACCGGCGGTGAAGCCCATCGCCCTGCGTATGGTGTGGCAGGCATACCATGCTGTCAGCATCCCGGTGATCGGCCTGGGGGGCATCGGGAGCGCCACCGACGCCATCGAGTTCCTGCTGGCCGGCGCTACGGCCATACAGATCGGCACGGCCAACTTCATCGATCCGGCTGTCTCCCTGAAGGTGCTGGAGGGCATCGAAGACTATCTGCAACGCCACGGATTCTCTTCCGTGCGCGATCTTATTGGAAACCTGAGGGAACGATGAATGATGATCGATGAACGATGAACGGGGAACAAAAAGAAATCTTCCGTTCATAGATCATCCTTCGCCCTTCATCGTTCCCAAACGTAAACGGCCGGCAGAACTTGCTGCCGACCGTTTAACCAGGCACATTGGAGAGAGAGAGTCTTGAATGTCGAATGATGAACGACGAATGAAGAATTTTGATTTATGATAACCGCATATTTTTGTTAGTTTGTGGCGTGAGCAACTTCATATTCAGGCACTTTCTTTTCTTTCTCCGGGAGGAAAGAGTACTGTTCGTCATGCTGGCTGAGGTCGAGTCCCATGATCTCGCTTTTCGGTGACACCCGCAGCGGTATGAGCTTGTTAGTGAACCAGTAGAGCAGGAGGGACCCGCCGAAGGTGAACACTCCGACGATCGCCAGCGCCAGCAGGTGCATCAGCAGGGTATGCACATTCCCGTACAGCAGTCCCACATTACGTGCGAAGACCGCTGTCAGCAGCATGCCGATGATCCCGCCCACGCCGTGGGTGGGGAAGACATCCAGCGCATCGTCCAGCGAGGTCTTGTCTTTCCAGTGCACAGCGATATTGCTCACCACCGCGGTTGCCGACCCGATGAATATGCTGGAGCCCACCGACACGAATCCTGCTGCCGGCGTGATGGCCACCAGTCCCACCACGGCTCCCACGGCAGCGCCTATGGCGGACACTTTCCGGCCCCGCAGGCGGTCGAAGAGCACCCAGGTCATCATCGCTGCCGCTCCTGCCATATTGGTATTCATGAAAGCCACCACGGCCAGGGAGTTGGCCGAGAGGGAGGAGCCGGCATTGAAGCCGAACCAGCCGAACCAGAGCATGCCGGTGCCCAGCAGGATAAAAGGGATGTTGGCCGGGTGGTACGGCTTTTTGGCCTCGGTGCGGCGGCCCAGGAAGATGGCGCCTGCCAGGGCGGAGAAGCCGGCCGACATGTGTACCACCGTGCCCCCGGCAAAGTCGAGCACCCCCAGGTTGCGCAGGAACCCGTTGGGATGCCAGGTCCAGTGGGCCAGGGGAGCGTAGATAAAGATGGTGAAGAAGACCATGAACAGCAGGTAGCCGCTGAACTTTACGCGCTCGGCAAAAGAGCCGGTGATCAGCGCCGGGGTGATGATGGCGAACTTGAGCTGGAAGAGGGCGAAGAGCGCCAGCGGGATGGTGGGCGCCAGCAGGGGGTCGGTGCCGAAGCCCACATGGTGGAACATGAAGTAGGTAAAAGGACTGCCGATGATGCCCGTTCCCTCACCTCCCAGACTCTTGCCGAAGGCCAGGCTGAAGCCCACGAACACCCACACCATGCTCACCACGCCGATGGCGATGAAGCTCTGCAACATGGTGGAGATGACGTTCTTCGAGCGCACCATGCCTCCGTAGAAGAAAGAGAGGCCGGGGGTCATGAACAGCACCAGGGCCGCGGCCGTGAGCATCCAGGCCACATCCTGACCCGAGATGTTGGGGTCGTTGAGCTGCCCGAAGTCATCGAAACGCAGGGCGCCCAGAAGGGCCATCAGACCCATCGCCAGGGAGAAGATCAGCCATTTGTGTTTCCGGATCATGCTCTTTTCGGCTTATCAAACATCTACAGACGAGCGTACCTGTATATCTTCCACATGTTTTTCGTGATGATCGGCCACGCGGCCCGAGGGATCGGTATTGCTCTGCCAGCGGGGGATCCATCTGAGCACCGTGCGGGCCGTGGCTTCGCCGGGGAAGAGCTTTTCAAACACTTTGCGGAAATAATACGCTTCTTTCGTGTCGGGGGTGTTGTGGGGGTATTTGTCAGCGGCCGCAGCCATCTCGGCGTCGCTCACCTGCGAGGAGGTGTACTCCACCACCGAGTCGATCCAGCTGTAGCCAACACCGTCGCCGAACTGCTCTTTCTGACGCCAGAGGATGTGGGCGGGCAGCCACGGGTCCTCGGGGGTGTCAAAAGCCCGGCGCAGGATGTATTTCTCGGGTTTGCCCTGTTGCTTGTCGGGGCGCTTGGCGGCAGGCCCGGTCAGCATGGCCGTCTGCAGGAAGTCGAGGTCGAGGAACGGCACTCGGGCCTCAATGCCGTGGGCCATGGTCGATTTGTCAGCCCGCAGGCAGTCGGCCGTGGAGAGACGCAGCACACGGCGGATGGTCTCCTGCTGGAACTCCCTGTCGGAAGGTGCATTGTGGAAGTACAGGTATCCGCCGAAGATCTCATCGGAGCCTTCGCCCGAGAGCACCACCTTGATACCGGCCTCACGGATGGCTTTGGAGAGGAAATACATGGGCGTGGCAGCACGGATGGTGGTCACGTCGTAGGTCTCCAGATGCCAGATCACCTGCTCCAGGGCGGCCAGTCCCTCGGGCACGGTGTAGAGCACCTCATGGTGGACGGTGCCCAGGAAGGCGGCCACCTCACGGGCTGCCACCATGTCGGGCGCGTCGGGACTGATGCCGACGGAGAAAGAGTGGAGCGGCCGGCCTTCCCCGTCCATAAGTCTCTTGGTGATGGAGGCCACCAGACTGGAGTCGAGACCGCCGGAGAGGAGCACCCCCAGGGGGACGTCGCTCATCAGTCTTTTTTTGACCGAACGGATCAGGCTGTCCCGCAGACGGAAAGGGTCGTACCGCTCCACCGCCGCCGACGGATCTTCCCATTTGGGATAGAAGTAACGGACAAAGCCCGTCTCAGGCGTGAAGTAATAACCGGGAGGAAAAGCTTTGGGTTCGTCACACTGGTCATGGATGGCCTTCATCTCCGAGGCAAAGTACATGCGTCCTTTTTTGTCAAAGCCATAGTAAAGAGGCTTGACGCCGATAGGGTCGCGCGCAGCCATAAAGGAGCTGTCGTCCATCACGACAAAGGCAAAAACACCGTCGAGCATGTTGCAAAAGTCAGGACCGTGTTCTTCGTAAAGATGAACGATCACTTCGCTGTCACAGTGGGAACGGAAAGTATGTTTTTTTAGGACTGTCCTGCGCAGCTCTTCATGGTTGTAGATCTCGCCGTTGTGGATCACCCAGGCTTTGTCGCACCCCTGTATCGGCTGACGGCCGGTGGTGAGGTCGATGATCGAGAGCCGCTCGTGGGCCAGCACCGACCCGTCTTCAAAGGTCTGCGAGTCAAACTCATCCGGACCCCGGTGTTTCATCCTCCGGGTCAGTATCCGGATGTCCTCTACCGGAGATCCTCCTGCGATCGATAATATTCCGCACATGATCTTTTGTTTTTTGTACGGTACAAATATATCGATCCGTAGGTCAAACGGCCAAATAAATTCATAACAAAATAAAAAATATTTAAAAATGACTTCAAATTGTTATATATTTGTCAGGAATAATTAAAAAGTGTTAATTTTAATAAGAATTTATTATGGAAAACTTTCATATCGACGATACGGACCGGAGGATCCTGGAGATCCTGATGGAAGATGCGCGTATTCCTTTTCTGGAGGTGGCACGGAAACTGGGGGTGTCGGGAGCGACGATCCATCAGCGGGTGAAGAGCCTGACGCGACGGGGTATCATCAAAGGCACTTGCTACGAAGTGGATCCGGGGCGGCTGGGCTACCGCACCTGCGCCTACATCGGTATCTACCTGGATGAGGCGCGTCTCTATCCGGAGGTGGTGGAGGAACTGCACAAGATCCCCGAGATCACACAGTGTCACTATACCACCGGCGGGTATATACTTTTATGAAGATCGAATACCCGCCGGTGGTATAGTGTCACTGTGTGATCTCAGGGATCTTGCGCAGCTCATCCACCACCTCCGGATAGAGACGCGCCTCATCCAGGTAGATACCGATGTAGGCGCAGGTGCGGTAGCCCA
>WFRO01000350.1 GCA_015486475.1 Bacteroidales bacterium | reverse complement strand
GGCATCCACACCATCCGCTATGAGTCGGACATGGACATCCTTGAGCTGACCCACTCGGCCAAAAACCGCCGTGGCTTTGCCCTGGGCGCCGTGCTGGCTGCCGAGTTCCTGCAGGGCAGGAAAGGTTGTTACGGCATGAATGACCTGCTGGGACTGGAGGAAAGTTGATCTCTCCCCGACAATATGCCTGCGGATTTGTTACCTTTACGGAGCATTTGAAACAACAGAAATATGAAAATCAAAGAGATCATCAGAAACAGATATTTCAACTTCGGTCTTGTCTCGGTACTTTACATCCTGTGGGTCATCTGGCTTAACAACTACTGGTGGTTGCTGGGAGAGATCGTCATTTTCGACCTCTACATCACCCGCAAGGTCAACTGGACCTTCTGGAAGAAAAGGGAAGGGAAGAACAACAAAGTGGTGGAATGGATCGATGCCCTGATCTTTGCCGTTATTGCTGTCTCTTTCATCAATATTTTCTTTTTCCAGAACTTTAAGATCCCCACAGGCTCAATGGAGAAGACCCTCCTCATTGGTGACCATCTCTTTGTCAGCAAGCTGGGCTACGGTCCCCGCCTGCCCATGACCCCGCTCTCCTTCCCTTTCACGCAGCATACCATGCCGGTGACAGGCGGCAAGTCGTACCTGGAATGGATCAAAAGGCCCTACCGCCGCCTGCCGGGATTGGGGCACGTAAAGCGTTTCGACATCGTCGTCTTCAATTTCCCTGCCGGTGACACCGTCGTGCTGGAGAACCAGGCCCAGAGCTATTACTCCATTATCCGGGGCCAGGCCATGCAGATGCTGGCGGCCGACACTATGGGCGGCAAACCTCCCAAACCTTTTGAAGTATACTATGCACAAGCCCGGAAGAGCGTCCGGAGCCGGTACCACATCACCGTACGGCCTGTCGATAAGGAAGACAATTATATTAAAAGGTGTGTGGCCGTGGCCGGCGACACCCTGCAGATCATCCACGGCGACCTCTATGTGAATGGTAAGCTTGTCCCCGAATTTCCGGAGCAACAGTTCCGTTACATCATCGTGACCAACGGCAGCCCCATCAACCCCCGCACCCTGGAGCGGATGGGCATCTACAAATCGGACGTCTACCGCATGGGCACCTCGGAATATGTCATCCCGCTGACCCAGTCCAATTACAAAAAGATCAAGGCATTCTCGATCGTGAAACAGATACAGCGGGTGGAAAACCCGGCCGGCAATTATGCTTATTACATCTTTCCTCATTCCCCCGCCTTCCGGTGGAACGAGGACAACTTCGGTCCCCTGTGGATCCCGAAGAAAGGCGTCACGGTGTCCCTCAACCTGACCAACCTGCCCAGGTACAAAAGGATCATCGAGGCTTACGAGCACAACACCCTTAAGGTGAAGGACAGCACGATCTACATCAACGGACAGCCTGCCACCTCCTACACCTTTAAATACGATTATTACTGGATGATGGGTGACAACCGTCACGACTCGGCCGACTCCCGTTTCTGGGGCTTCGTGCCCGAGACCCACATCGTCGGCAAACCCAAATACATCTGGCTCTCCCTCAACAAGGAAAAAGGCTTCCCGGCCAATATCCGGGTGAAGAGGATGTTTAAGAAGATACAGTAGGGAAGTGCCTAGAGTGCCTAGAGTGCCTAGAGTGCCTAAAGTGCCTAGAGTTAAAAGTTATTAGTATCGGGTTGAGAGTATAGGGTTATTAATTTGGGCTGGTTGCCCAACTTTTCAACTCTTCAACCCATCAACTTATCAACTCCCCGGGCTTCCTGCTCATAGCTTCTTTTTCCTATCTTTACCTCGTGGCAGCGAGAGAGAGCATTTATATCAGCAACCTGTACGAGCGCAGCACCCTGCTGCTGCTTGAGGACCTGTTGCAACGCGAAGGGTTCGGGCAGGTGAAGGTGGAGACGGGGCATATCCTCCTGCCGGCGGACCTGGATGCCGGAGAGAAAGAAAGGCTCCTGACCCTCCTGAAAAGATATGAGCT
>WFRO01000349.1 GCA_015486475.1 Bacteroidales bacterium | reverse complement strand
TGAGCTACTACTCGTCACACGAAGGGAAAGCAAATATTTACCTGGCGAAGATAAAGCTGAAATGAAGGTGCTGGGTGCTGGGTGCTGGGTGCAGGGTACTGGGTGCTAGGTGTTGGGAGACAATGCATGAATGATTGAATGATTGATATGCCATAGGAACCACTTACTCGATGCGCGAACAACCACGAACTACGAACCACAAACCACAAACCACGAACCACGAACCACAAACCACAAACCACCATGCGACGAAGCCTTTACCTCTACACTGCCACGGCTGCCCTGGGCGGGCTGCTGTTCGGTTTTGATACGGCCGTGATCAACGGGGCGATGCCTTTTTTTACCAAATATTTTGCCCTGAGCGGTGCCGGTCAGGGATGGGCTGTCAGCTCGGCGCTGGTAGGCTGTGTCTTCGGCGCCCTGCTGGTCGGGCGTCCCGGCGACCGTTACGGGCGACGGGCCATGCTGATGTTGCTGGCCCTGCTCTTCCTTGTATCGGCCCTGGGTACGGGTCTGGCCCATCGTTTCAATACCTTTGTGGTCTTTCGTTTCCTTGGCGGACTGGCTGTGGGGGGCTCGTCGGTGCTGGCCCCGATGTACATCTCCGAGATCGCGCCGCCGAAGATGCGGGGGCGTCTGACCCTCACTTTCCAGCTTGCCATCGTCCTGGGCGTCCTGGTGGCCTTTTTCTCCGACTGGCTGCTTCTTAACACAGGTCCCAACAACTGGCGCTGGATGTTCCTGGCCGAAGTGCTGCCGGCGCTCCTTTTCTTCGGCATGCTCCTCTTTGTGAAACGCAGTCCCCGCTGGCTCGTCAAACAGGGACGTATGGAGGAGGCCCTCGGGGTGATCGCCACCGTCAACCCCGAAGCCGACACAGAGCAGGTGTTGCAGGAGATACGGGCCTCGCTCGATGAGGAGGTGATCTCCAAAAATGTCTATCTCTTCAAAAAGCCTTACCTCAAGCTGGTACTCATCGGTATCTCCATCGGCTTCTTCAACCAGTTCACCGGGATCAACACCATCATGTACTATACGACCGATATCTTCCGGGCGGCAGGTTTTTCCACCAATTCTGCCCTGGGACAGGTAGTGGTCATCGGCCTGGTCAACCTGCTTTTCACCATTGTGGCCATGCGCATCATCGACCGCATCGGCCGCAAGAAGATGCTGCTCATCGGCTCGCTGGGGATGTCCGTTTTTCTGGCCATTTTTGCGTGGGCTTACCTGGGGCAGCATTTTGAAGGTCTGCTCCTGATGTTCCTGCTCGTCGGTTTCATCGCTTTCTTCGCCTCCTCGCAGGGGGCGGTCATCTGGGTGCTGCTGGCCGAGATGTTCCCCAACAACATCCGGGCCCGGGGCACCTCCATCGGCTCTTTTTCCCATTGGTTTTTCAATGTGCTCATCTCTTTCCTTTTTCCCGTCATCGCAAAGAATTTTCAGAACGGCACCGGCTATGTCTTCGTCGTCTATGCCGCGATCACCTTCATCAGCTTCTTTTATTTCCGCCGTTTCCTTACCGAGACCAAAGGCCATTCGCTGGAGGCGCTGGAGAAAGTGATGATGAAAAAAAGTTGATAAGTTGATGAGTTGAAGAGTTGATAAGTGCCGCAAATGCTACTAACGGCATTTGCGAGCATCCCCGCCCGGATGAACGCCTGCCTGGCGGCAGACAGGGAGTCATCCGTTCGGACGGGCTCGAATTTCAGACGGATCAAGATCCGGGAAATTCGGGATTGATAAGTTGAAGGGTTGATAAGTTTCTGTCTTTCGGCATACCTTGTCATAAAGGGGATCGGATCTTTTGCTGTAATAAACTGAAAGGCAATCTTTAAAGATCAGTTCTGTGTGAAACTACGTAGTTGACTACGTAGTTAGCTACGTAGTTTGTGTCTTGTAATATGAAGATATATAATGCGTTGTAGATGTATCTGAGAATTACTTTTGTAAAAGTTCTGTAAAGGTACGCACTCCCAACAAGATTATTTAACTATTGGTGAATATTTTAGTGGTATATGAGGTGCGGTTTTCCTTATTTCACATCTTGTAAAACCTAACCCCTGCCATCATGGCCCGCGATCCGTTTGTATGCCGTTCCGTGCATTTACTGCTGGGCTTGCTCTTTTTACTCTCAGCATGGTCTGCACAGGCGCAGCAGCGGGATCTTTTTCCTTACCAGGACCCCGATCTTCCTTTTTCCGTGCGGGTGGATGACCTGCTCTCGCGCATGACCCTGGAGGAGAAGGTAAGCCAGATGATGAGCCGCACCCCCCACGATCTGCCGCGTTTTAATATCCCGGGGTATCCCTGGTCGGGACTTTCGGCCCATTGTGTAGGGAAAGGAAATGTGAACACGGTCTTTCCGCATGCCATAGCGCAGGCTGCCACCTGGGATCCGGCCCTGGCGGACAGCATCGGGGCGGCCGTCTCTGCCGAAGCGAGGGCTTTCTTCAACAGCAGGTATCCGGGGATAGGTCTTACCTTCTGGGCGCCGGTGGTGGAGCTGGCGCGCGATCCACGCTGGGGACGTACCCACGAGTGTTACGGCGAGGATCCTACTCTCACGGCAGCCATCGCCGGTGCGTGGGTGAGAGGCGTTCAGGGAGAGGACCCGCATTATCTCAAAGCCATTGCCGCCCCGAAGCATTTTGTGGCCAACAACGAGGAATGGGACCGCCACAACGGTTCCTCGGAGATCGATGAGGAACTGTTGCGGGAATACTATTTGAAACCGTATGAGATCCTGGTGAAGGAGGATCACGCCATGGGCATCATGGCTGCCTACAACAGTCTGAACGGCGTCCCCTGCATCGCTAACAAATGGTTGCTCACCGATGTACTGCGCAGGGAATGGGGCTTTCCCGGCACGGTGGTCACCGACTGCAACGGGATCAAAGACCTGTTTGAAGGGCACCATTGGGTGGCCAATGAGCGGGAGGCGATCACCGCTGCCGTCAATGCCGGCATCGACATCGAGTGCGGTGACTATTTCAAGGAAAACCTGCCCTATCTGGCGCAACATAACATCGTCACGGAGGCGGCCATCGACACGGCGGTGCGGCGCATCCTTCTCTCGCGTTTCATGCTGGGCCTGTATGATCCTCCGGACCGAGTGACTTACAACCGCATCCCCATGGACGTGGTGGACAGCCCCGGACACCGGGCCCTGGCCCGCCGTGTGGCACGTGAGGCCATCATCCTGCTGAAGAATGACGACGATCTTCTGCCCCTTGACAAAAAAAATACCGGCACCGTGGCGGTCATAGGCCCCCTGGCTGATGTGGCGCTGCTGGGCGGATATACCGGCAAATACTCCCATGCTGTCTCGCCGCTGGAGGGGTTGCGTGATGCACTTGGAGAAGAACGGGTGATCTATGAAAAAGGCACCGGCGTGAAGATCACCCTGCCACCTGTCCCGGCCCGTCTGCTGGTGCCTCCCTCGGAGAAAGGCCATGGTCTGCGGGGAGAATATTTTGCCGACACCTCTCTTTCGGGCAAGCCGGTTTTTACGCGGATAGACAGTATCATCGACTTCAACTTCGGCAAAGGCTCGCCCGGTGAAGGGGTCCCCAAACAGTATTATGCGATCCGCTGGACGGGCCGTTTCATCTCTCCGGTCACCGGCACCTATTATATGGGCGGGGATTTTGACGATATCATGCGTCTCTGGCTCGACGGCCGCAAGATCATCGACCGGGGGAAGAATCGCAACCGTTCGTCGGTAGCCGTAAAGGTGGAACTGGTGAAAGGCCGCGCCTACGACCTGCGGCTGGAGTTCGTTCAGCTTTGGTATAAAGGACGGGTGCGTCTGTGGGGAGGCATTCCCGATCCGCACAAGTTTGACAAAGCGGTGGCGGCAGCCCGCCGGGCCGATGTGGCAGTGGTGGTGGCCGGCATCGACGACGCCGTGGAGGGTGAGGGACGCGACCGGTCGTCGCTGGCGCTACCGGGCGACCAGGCCGACCTGGTGCGGGCCGTGCTGAAGGCCAACCCCCGTACGGTGCTGGTGCTGCAGAACGGAGGACCCGTGTCTATCCCCCGCCTGGCAGAGGATGTGCCGGCCATCGTCGAAACTTTCTGCAATGGCGAGGAGGGTGGCCATGCCCTGGCCGACGTGCTCCTGGGCGATCACAACCCGGCGGGACGCCTGCCCCTGACGATCTACCGCTCGGTAAAGCAACTGCCGGACATCAGCGACTATGACATACGGAAAGGAAGGACTTACATGTACTATTCGAAACTGGCCGGCCTGGACCCGGCAGAACCGAAACCACTGTATGTCTTTGGCCATGGCCTCAGCTACACGAAGTTCACCTATGGCAAGATGCAGATCCTGCCTGACGAATACGGCCCGTATGATACGGTGCGGGTGCAGGTGGAGGTGCAGAACAGCGGCAACCGCGACGGTGAAGAGGTGGTGCAGCTCTATGCCCGTGTGACGGATGCGCCCGTGACACGCCCGGACCAGCAACTGGTGGCTTTCCGGAGGATCCCGCTGAAAGCCGGAGAAAGCCGCAGGATCGCTCTTGCCTTCCCCCTGAAAGCACTGGCTTACTGGGACACCACTAAAAATGAATTTGTAACGCCCCGCGGGAAAGTGGAGCTGCGTGTGGGAGCGTCATCGGGAGATATAAAGGATAGAAAGATCATGGACCTTTCAGAAAAGATCAAAGGACTGGCGCGTCAGCCCCTTCACGGGAATACCTATGTCATCGCACATCGCGGCGCCCACAGGGGCATCCCGGAGAACACCCTGGCCGCCTACCGGAAAGCCATTGAGCTGGGCTGTGACTTTGTGGAGATCGATGTGCGGCGCACCCAGGACGGCCGGTTCGTCAGTCTGCACAACAGTACGGTGGATAAGTATGTGCCGGGAATGCACGGCAGGGTAGGGGATTTCACCCTCGCCGAACTAAAGAAAATGGATATCGGCAGCCGCGTCGGACCACAATGGAAGGAAGAACGGATACCCACCCTGGAAGAGATCCTGGAGCTGTGCAGGGGGAAGATCGGCATCTACCTCGACCTGAAAGAACCGTATGTGAAGGAGATCTCGGCCATCATACGGAAATACGGCATGGAGCAGGATGTGGTATGGTACATCCCCGCCACCCGGATGGATGTGATCCTGGAGTTGCAAAAGGTTTGTCCCGCCTGTATCCCCATGCCCGACCCCGGACCGGCAAGGAACATCCCTGCCGTGGCTGAGAAGGTGCATCCGCAGGTGCTGGCCACCGACATGGGCGAGTTGAACGAAAAATATATGCAACTGGCCCATGAACGGGGCATCATGGTGTTCGTCGATGAGGACAAGGGAGGCGAAAAAGAGTGGCAGAAGATCCTGAAGCTGGGCACCGACGGCATACAGACGGATGAGCCGGAAAAGTTGATAAGGATGATCGATAAAGCGATAAAGAGATGATGCGATGAAGAGATAATGCGATAATGCGATTAACAACAAACCACTAACCATGAAAAAATATTTCCTTCTTTTCTTTTTCCTTGCTTTCTCCCTCCTCTCCCGGGCGGGGGAGAAACCCAAATATGCCATCGGCCTGTTCCATTACAATTTCCAGTATGTGGCGGGGGATTACCGGATCGAGGCCCGCATCGTGCGGGAGTCGTTGCTTCCGGCGCTGAGGTTCTTTGAGAAACACCCCCGCTACCGGGCCGACCTGGAGTTCCAGGGCTACGCCATCGGGACCATGGCCAAAGAGTATCCTGAGGCGCTGAAATTGCTGAAGAAATTGATCGCCCGGGGCCAGATAGAATTGGTCATCGCTCATTATTCCGACCAGTTCTTCATCGGCTATCCCGCCCTCGACCTGCAGCGGTCGGTGCAGATGTCGGACGAGGTGCTGAAGAAATACGGCCTGCAGCGCTCGCGGGTCTTCTTCGGCCAGGAGATCCAGTACTCGCCGGGGCTGGCGTCGGCCCTGCAAGGCCTCTACGATGTGGTGGTGACCAGCTCCGATCCTTACAGCTGGTATCGAGGTGCTACCCTGCCGCTGGTGCGGGTGCGCTACGGCGGGGATGAGATCCTGGGATGGATGGGCGGCGGTAAAAAAGAGCTGAAAAACCTGGACTGGGAATGGTCGTTCCTCGACGACGGCGAGGTGTTCAACACCCTCGACTACAACAGTGATTTCTATTTCCTGCCGGAGCAGGAGCAGAAGAGTATTGCCCGCATTGAAGAATTGGAGAAACAAGGTTATAAATTCGTGACCATCTCCGAGCTGGTGGAGATCCTGAAGAAGGACAAGGATTATCACATCCCCGATGCGAAGTTTATCCCTGAGGGCACCTGGAACATGTCGGTCTGCGGGCCTTTCATGTGGATGGGAAGGCAGCGCAGCGGCGTGGAGACCGACGGCATCACGCGCGCCCTCAGCTACCGGCTGCGGGGCGAGGTGCTGGCGGCAGAGAAGCTGACGGATCATGTGCAGAAGCAGATGGAACCATCGTTATTGCAGAAAGTGCTCTCATGGCTGAAGGAGGCGTGGCGGCATCTCTTTCTCTCCGAGGTGTCCGACTCGAGCGGCTGGACGCCCTGGCTCGTGGAGGTGCAGTACACGGCCAACGAGGTGGCCAATGCCCGTATGTACCTGAAGAAGATCTTTGACGCCCTGAAACCTTATATCCCCGCCGGCGACAGCTCGCTGCGTGTGGACACGCACAGCGGCCGGGTGGAGGCGACGAAGCGTTTTGTTCCCCCGGAAGGAAAGGATGATTACCTGCCGCTGTCGCTCTTCGTGCGGGCGGCCTCCTGGAAGGTTGTGGTGCACCGGATGAATGATCATCTATGGCGCCTGGATATCTCCTGCGACCGCCCGGCCGACGGGGCCGTGGAGATCGCCTTCCCGACAGCATCACAGGGCCTCTGGTACTCGGCCGGCTGCGGCGAGGAAACGATGGTGGAGGTGCCCGCCGACCTGAAGCACGACCCTGCCATGGCCCTCTCCAACGGGTTCCTGTACCTGGGCAACGGTTTCTCGCTCATCAAGGACTGCAGCGTCGAGCACCTGGCGGTCACCTGGCGGCAGAAAGAGCAGCGGGCGGTCTTCCG
>WFRO01000348.1 GCA_015486475.1 Bacteroidales bacterium | reverse complement strand
GTATGGTCTCCTCCTCGAGATAGGCCAGCAGCTTCTTGTAGGGGATCATGTCGCGCAGGGCATCATAGAGGGGCTGCAGGTAGGGGTCCAGCTTGTCGCGCATGTCGCCGGGAAGGAAGCCCAGGTGCTCGCCGGCCTCCACGGCGGGGCGGGTGAGGACGATGCGTTTCACCTCGCGGTTCTTGAGGGCCCGCACCGCCAGGGCGATGGCTGTATAGGTCTTGCCCGTACCGGCGGGGCCTACGGCCAGGATCAGGTCGTTGCGGGCCTCCTCGGTCACCAGGCGCGCCTGGTTGACCGTCCGTGCCCGTATAGGCTGCCCATCGATACCGAAGATGATGGTATCGTCGCTGCGGACTTTCTCCTTCTTCGGCGCCAGGTAGCTGTCACCCAGCAGGCCGGACATCTCCTCATCGCTGACGACGTTGTGATCGTGGATAAAACGGAGGATCTCCCCGATCTTCTCCTCAAAACGTTTGATCTCCTGCTCCTCGCCCACCACCTTGATCTCGCTGCCGCGGGGGATCACCTTGAGGCGCGGGAAAGCAGCCTTGATGCGGTCCATGGCCGCGTTGTGCACGCCATACAGCACCACCGGATCAATGCCTTCCAAATATATGGTCTTTTCCGACATACAGGTCTGTAAGAATTATTACATTTGTTACCGCAAAATAAGTTTATTTTTTCAGGATGGTCATAATTTTTTCGCACTTTTTCTCCTGGATATGGGAATGATCACACTCACCACCGACTGGCAGCCCGACGATCACTACCTGGGGGTGGTCACGGGACACGTTCTGAGCCTCTGCCCCGATGTGCGTCTCGTGGAGCTGGCGCGGGGCATCCCCCCCTTCCATCTGTCGCAGGCTGCCTTTGTCATGCTGCACAGCTATCCCCATTTCCCCAAAGGGACGGTACACATCTGCGGGGTGATGACCGAGAGCAAAGAGCTGCCTCTGCTGGCCGTGTATGACGGGCATTATTTCCTGCTCCCCGACAACGGCATCGCCGGTCTGCTCTTCCCGGAGGGTACGACTGAAGTATACCGCCTCAGCGGTGTTCCGGAGACTTCGCTCTTCCCCGTCCTGGAGCAGCTGGTGCCGGCGGCCTGCGAGCTGGTGCAGGGCCAGAAACCGGAGAAGCTGGGCACACCCGTGACGGACATACGCATCATACGGCCCGTGCATGCGGCCATCGACGAGGGGATCATCACGGGACTGGTGGTACACATCGACTCCTACTCCAACCTGATCACCAATATATCGCGCGAGCTCTTCGAGCGGGTGGGCAGGGGCCGGCCCTTCGAGATCTTCCCCGGCACGGGCAACATGAGCTACCGCATCACGCGTCTCAGCGAGCACTACCATGACACACCCGTGGCCGATATCTTCGCCCTCTTCAACTCGCTCGACCTGCTGGAGATAGGCATTACCCACGGCAACGCTGCCGAGCTGCTCGGCATGGAGACCCAGGCATCCATACGCATACGTTTCAAGCAATAAAACCACATTCTTTCATGTCACAGAAACAAGATCTCCCGGACTACCTGCAGGCTTTCGACCGGCTGGTGCACATCATGGACGAGCTGCGCGAGAAGTGTCCCTGGGACCGGGAGCAGACCTTCGAGAGCCTGCGCAAGCTGACCATCGAAGAAGCCTACGAACTGGCCGAGGCCATCGTCAAAAAGGATATGGACGAGATCAAAACGGAGACGGGCGATCTGCTCCTGCACATTGTCTTTTACGCCAAACTGGCCGACGAGCAAAAGGCTTTCACCCTGGCGGAAATGATCAACGCTCTCTGTGAGAAGCTGATCTATCGCCACCCCCACGTCTTCGGCGAGGTGGAGGCTGCCACGGCCGAACAGGTGCTGGAGAACTGGGAGGACCTGAAGCTGAAGGAGAACAACAAGAAAAACCGGTCGGTGCTCTCCGGCGTACCCGCCACGCTGCCGGCCCTCACCAAAGCCATGCGCATACAGGAGAAGGTGAGCGGCATAGGCTTCGACTGGGAGAAAAGGGAAGAGGTGTGGAACAAGCTGGACGAGGAGGTGAAAGAGGTGAAGGAGGTGATCGGCAACGACCCGGAACACCCCGACATGGCCAGACTGGAAGAGGAGTTCGGGGATGTGCTCTTCACCGTCATCAATGCTGCCCGCCTCTATGGCATAGAGCCGGAGATCGCCCTGGAACGCACCAACCTCAAGTTCATGCAGCGCTTTCAGGAGATGGAAAAGCAGATCAGGAACAACGGTAAGACACTCAAAGGATCGTCATTGGAGGAGATGGAAGAAGAGTGGGAGAAGGCAAAAGGCAAAAGGCAAAAGTAATAAGGCAGAAGGCAGAAGTAAAAAGGAAGTTCCAGGTTTCAGGTTCCAGGTTCCAGGTTTTCAGGTTTCAGGTTCCAGGTTCCAGGTTTCAGTTTCGAAGGATAAACTACGAACCACAAACTATGAACTATGAACTATGAACTATGAACTATGAACTATGAACTATGAACTATGAACTACGAACTATATCCCCAGCTCTCCGGCCACGAACTCCATCAGGCTTTTCACGTAGTTTTCACTGAAGTCGAAGCGGATGCCTGCGGCCTGGTAGATCTCCGGGATGGGGCGTGAGTAGCCGAGGCTGAGAGCTTCCTCATACTGCCGCAGGGCCTGCTCCGGCTCTTCCCGGTAGTTCTTCCAGACGGCCAGGGCACCCAGCTGTGAGATCCCGTATTCAATATAGTAGAAAGGCACCTCGAACAGGTGCAGCTG
>WFRO01000347.1 GCA_015486475.1 Bacteroidales bacterium | reverse complement strand
ATATTTGGTAAAAAAAGGCATCGCCCCGTTGATCACGGCCGTATCAAAACCGAACAGCAGCCCGCCCAGGGCAGCCGTGGCAGTGTAGAGGTAAAGGCTTCGTCGCATGGTATCAGTTTAAAGTTCAGAGTTCATAGTTCAAAGTTATTAGTATCAAGTTTCGAGTATCGAGTATCGAGTAAGTGGTTCCTATGGTATATCAATCATTCAATCATTCAATCATTCATGCATTCATGCATTCATGCATAGTATCCCAGCACCCAGCACCCAGCACCCTGCACCCTACACCTTCATTTCAGCTTTATCTTCGCCAGGTAAATATTTGCTTTCCCTTCGTGTGACGAGTAGTAGCTCATCCAGAGGATGTTGCCGCGTCGCACCAGACCGGGGTAGCTGTTGTCGCCGCCGCTGGGCAGCACCAGCAGATCGGAAAGAGTACCCTGGTCATCGAGGCGGGCCACACAGGTCCTCGGCTGATCATCTACATACATCCTTCCCGCACAGACATACCTCCCCGGTGCCAGCACCAGCAGGTCCGGACCTCCAATGTACCTGCCTACCGCTTTATAGGTCCAGTGTGTATAGGGATATTTCGCCTTGCCCAGGAAAGCGCTCCGGTCGCCACCGGCGGTACGTATCAGGGCGATCATGTTATTATACTTATCAAAGCGGAGGGTCACCTCATTGGGCTGGTTACGGGGAGTATGAAGGGTAGCCACGGGGGTAAAGACAAAGCCGTCCTCGCTCTTCTCCAGCCAGACCACATTGGTATCCCCTTTATAGGAGACCACATATTCATATTTCCCGTGCCATACGGGCCGCCAGGGCCACCGGTCGTGGATACTGACGGGCTCGGGATCATTCCAGTGGACACCGTCTTTCGAATAGGCTACCCGGGGCGCCATGCCCACAGCCTTTTGACCGATATACAGCGAAACGCCTATGCTGAGCATGAGGCTATCACCGTGGGCTACACTGATCCTGGGATCGCGCATGTCAAAGACCACGGTGTGCTCCTTTTCCGGCATCTCAAAATAAGCCACCGGCGTCCACTTTTTCCCGTCGCGGCTGCGGATGACCCGGATATGTCCCTCGTCGGCTTCGGCATGGGACTTTCCCTCACGGAAAGTACAGTAAAAGTAACCTTTGAACCAGGTCAGGTCGGTGAAAGAATTGTACTCCCCGTAATCCCATATCTTTTGCACCTCAAGTAGTTGCAGAGGATGGACAGCAGCCTGTCCTTTCACTGTCATCGGATGACTCTCCAGCAGCAGCAACAGGATAGCTCCCGACAGAATCCATGAGAGACGTTTCATACCGTAAGATTTGAGGGGCTAAAGTAAGAAAAGTAGTTCAGAGTTCATAGTTCATAGTTCGTGGTTCGTGGTTAGTGGTTCGTGGTTCGTGGTTCGTGGTTGGTGGTTGGTGGTTAGGGGTTGGGGGTAACAGACCGATATTTATCGTTAATTTTTTAACTAAATAATGGGATATTTATAAAATATTTTGTAACTTACGGGGTTAAGGAATTGCCTAAGATTTAACTATATCATCATGTTTTCTGTGTCATTTATCAGCCCGTTTGCGCCCTTCGGAACAGGAAGAGTACAGATGTAATTCGTGAATTTTATAATTTTAGTTTATGGATTTAATTGAAATTATAATCGGTCATGAACCCAAAAAACGTCCTTTTTATCAGCGTTCAGGGAGGGATGGGTCATGTGACGCGGGACCTGGCCATCGTCCGGGAACTGCACAGGAAAACACCGGAAATAAAAATCTCGTGGATCGCCCACCCCCAGGCAGCCGGATGGCTGCGCGAACACGGTGAAACAATACTCTCTGAATCCGGGGAGGTTGCTGATTACAATCTTGTGGGAGTTGAGATACTGAAGAACTTCCGGCTGGACCTGGTAAAATATGCCAAACTCACAGAAGAACCCAAACGCATTAATGCAAAACTGGTCGAGGAGGTCCAGAAGAAATACCATTTTGATCTGATCATAGGCGACGAGATTTATGAAACCATGGCCGCTCTGGCAAAAGGGGAGATCCGTCTGGACTGTCCGGTGATCATGATCGAGGATTTCATTCGGTACCAGTCCCTGAGCAAAAATCCGCTCATGCGGCTCGTCGCATACTCCAAAAACCGTCTGCTGGCAGGATCGGTCGAAAAAACGGCATCACAGATCACTCATTTTTTCGTCGGGGAATGGGAAGACATCCCGGAGGGACGATTCGACTTTTTCATGCCACAATGCCGCGATTTTGCCAAAAAGTATTACCATGTGCTGGGTTATATTGTTCGTTTTGATCCGGAGGAGTACCGGGATAAGGCCAAAGTACGCAACAAACTGGGTTATGGTCCCGGCCCCCTGGTCATCTGCGCCACAGGCGGCACCATGGCGGGGAAAGAACTGCTGGAGCTGTGCGGCCGGGCCTACCTGCTGTTGCAACAGGAGATCCCTGATCTGCAGATGGTCTTTGTCTGCGGTGAGCTTTACGGACAGGAACCGCCTAAACTTCCGGAAGGCACAGAGCTGCATCATTTCCTGCCGGATATCTACGAACATTACGCCGCCAGCGATCTGGCTATCGTGGTAGCCGGCGGTACCACCACCATCGAGCTGACGGCCCTGCAGACACCCTTCCTCTTTTTCCCGCTGGAGAACCAGTTCGACCAGCAGATATTCATCAGTAAACGGATCGCACGTCACGGCGCCGGTGTACGTATGGATTACAGTACGACCACACCGGAAATGCTGGCACAGGCAGTGAAAGAGAATATAGGCCGCAAGGTGGAAACGGAGAATATCCAGTTTAACGGAGCGGAAAAAGCTGCCCGACTCATCAGAGAGCAACTTCAGTTGAACTGAAGACATAAAAAAGACCTGTTATGTCATCCAGTCTGCCGTGCAATATACCGGTTGTTCTGGAATACGTTGCCAGGAACATCTTCACGGGGAAAGGACATTCCGCGCCGGATCTTTCTTTTTTTACCGAAGGGAGACCCCTGCCGGCTCCCGGATTCAGGATACTGGACGTGGGGGCAGGATTCGGCAAATGGGGATTTCTGATCCGTGACACCTTTGATGTGGCCTGTTTCCAGCATTTCACAAAAGAGGAGTGGACCCTGGACATTACGGCCATCGAACCTTTTCCGAAATGCATCACACCCCTGCAGGAGCACATCTATAACAGGATCATCCGGGAAGATCTTTTTGAATGCCTGGATGAACTGGGGGATTTTGACCTGGTGATATTCGGGGATATTATCGAGCATCTTGAAAAAGAAAAAGGATATGAAGCGCTGGACAGATTATTTGAGCATACCGGCGACATCATCATCTCCACCCCCAACGGGTACCTGCCTCAGGGTGCCTGGGCCGGCAACGAACGGGAGGTGCACCGCTCCGGCTGGACCCTGCAGGATTTCGGGAAGTACCACATTGTAGAACACAGGATCGTGGAAGACTCCCTTTTCAGGGGTGTCCTTGCAAACATCCCCGGAGCAACCGAAGAAGTGAAAAAACCGATATCTATCCTGATACTCTGGATAAAAAATAAATAAGGAGAAAACATCATGAAAAAAAGAATACTTTTCATCAGCGGATCGGTCGGGTTAGGACATATCACCCGCGACCTGGCCATGGCCCGGGCCATCCGGTCAAAGATGCCGGACGTTGAGATCGTCTGGCTGTCCGGCAAGCCGGCAGACAGGGTGCTGAAAGAAAAAGGTGAGCAGATGCTTCCCGAACGCTACGTCTGGGAGGACGAAACCAGTGTGGTGGAAGCTACCTCCGACGGTACCGGTCTGAATCTGATCCGGTACATGATAGAAGTAAAAAAACATGTATGGACCAGACATGTACCGGTATTCCGGGAGATCATGAAAAATGAGAAGTTCGACCTGGTCATAGGGGATGAGACATATGCCCTTTCCATCGCCATCAAAGAGAGAAAAATGAGCATTGACGTTCCCTTTTTCATGATCTACGATTTTATCGGGGTGGACACGACAGGCGGCGGCCTGTATGAGAAGCTGGCGGCGTACATCACCAACCGCAACTGGGTCAAACCGGTTCCCGATCTTTTACAATACTGCTTTGTCGGGGAGGCTGAAGATGTGCCGGATAAGCCATTCGGGTTATTTCTCCCGAATCGCCGGGAATGGACGCGCCGAAGGTGCCATATCCTGGGTTATGTAGTGCCTTTTGATCCCGACGCTTACAGGGACAGTGCACAGATCAAAGCCAGACTGGGATATGATGAGCGTCCGCTCATCATTGTTTCGATCGGCGGGACCAGCGTGGGCAGGAACCTGCTTGATCTCAGCGCACGGGCCTTCACGATCCTGAAGCAAAAGAACCCCACCGTTCAGATGGTGCTGGTGTGTGGTCCTCGCCTGGACACTTCGTCGCTTAAGGTGCCGGAGGGAGTGAAGGTAAAAGGATTTGTAGAGGACCTTTATGAACACTTCGCTGCCTGTGACCTGGCCGTCGTACAGGGTGGCAACACGACCACCATCGAACTGACAGCCCTCCGGAGGCCTTTTATCTGTTTCCCGATCGAAGGCCATTTCGAGCAGATGCAGATCGCAGAACGGCTGCAACGTCACCGCGCCGGCGTAACGATGACCCTCTCGGCCACCTCTCCCAAAGCGCTTGCCGAAAAGATGGACGAGAACCTTGGAAAGGATGTCGACTATGCCCGCATCCCGACCGACGGCGCCCGCAGGATGGCACAGCTTGTGGCGGAACAACTGAAGATGTCCTGAACATGAGGATAACGAATACGTTCCCTGGATCTGCCTTACAGGATCGAACACTCGGAGAAATTTTGGTATGGCGCCAGGGAGGTGGCAGTGATCTCTGAAAATGAAAGCAAATGATATCAAAAAGTACAAACTCAGTAAAGATATGCCATGAAAGAACACAGGATCTTACAAATTACCGGTTTAACCGGAATCATGGCGGCGCTGACGGGATTCATAGCCGACTGGCTGTTGTATGGCGGGTTTTACGGCGGATCTGAGTTCGGCACGGTCTCCCGGGAGATCATGAGCAGGATCTCCAACGCCCGGCTTATGGCAGGCGGATTGCTCGGGCCCATTGAAGCGGGTTTATACATCGTCGGCTTCCGGCACATGTTCCTGGCACTGAAACCGGGCGGAAAAATACCGGCCGCCATCACCTTCGGCGGACTGAGCTGGGCCGTGATCCTCGGCTCCGGCGCCTACCACTCCGCTTTTGTCTTCCGGGGGTTGCTGCTGAGGGCACAGAACGTCCTTGCCGACCCGCAAGTTGCATGGTTCCGGTCTTTGACGGCAGACACGCTGCAATACATGCATCTGCTCTACAACGTCATGTTCGTGACAGGCCTGGCAGCCACGGTGACGTTCCTGTGGCTTATCCTGTTCCGGAAAACTCTTTATCCCAGGTGGATGGTGCTGTTCGTGCCTACTTTATGGGTGCTGGTTCTGCCACCTGTCACAAGACATATTCCGGCACCTTTAGGTGGTATGCTCCATGGAGGATCCATGAACCTCTCTTTCCTGCTCTATTTCACGGTATCCACCTTCCTGCTATGGAAGACCGGCACTGAAAAGGAAAACGAAAGACCGGAATGATCCGGGAACGGAGCGTAAGGAAGCTCGAAGCTCCCCGCCCGTCCGCCCGGACGAATGTCCATTCGGACGGGGAAGCTCGAAATCGGAGCGAAGCGGATATCCCGGCTTGCCGGGGATCGAAGCTTGAAGTCAGAGCGAAGCGGATATCCAAATCTGTCCGGGCCCGAAGGGCTCATCCTTCATTCTTTCTCTCTGCGTGCATCACGGGATCCTTTGCGTCCTCTTCGTGAAGCCTTTTATCAATCAAAGATCACTATTTATCACTCTTTTACTTGACTTCAGCGCTTTTTTTTTGTAACTTATCTTGTTGTAATTACAACATCATGAGATCCTCGATCATTACAGCGGCAGGGATACTTTTCTTATCTCTGATATCCGGATGTAAGAAATATGATGAGGTATACAAGATCCCCAAAGAGGACCAATGCATCTATCATAACGGGGACATCATTTATTACCGTAGCAACAAAGGTTCAACAGATACGGCCCGGATAAAGGATGTTGCGTTCTGGACCGAAACGGGAACCACGCCGGATTTTATGGGGGATCACACATACTCCGCCATGCAGGAACGTATTGTGATGGAGACATATAATGATAACTGGAAAAATTTCATCGTAAATGTGATATCCGACACATCCGTCAACCGTTGTTATATCATCACAACCACAACCTATATCAACAAAAGTACTCCCGGATCGGATGTAAATAATGCTGTAACCCGCTGCTCCCTCGGAGGCGCTTTTGTACTTGGTTATACCACTGCGGGCGCCACAAACTTTAACGATCACATGACACTGAACAACAACAGTTATTCCAACGTCGTTTCTTTCCAGAGATATCAGGGAGGGAACAATGCAATTAATTATTATAAAATATACTGGAACCTGAAATACGGGATCATCCGCTTCGAAGGAGTTAAGAACGGTCAAATGACCGTATGGGATCTTGTACGGCAGAAATGAAGAATCTTATCGAACGGGTGAAAAGGCAATCATGCGGTGGTTAATTCACTAAGATGACTTATGGGAGGAGGGGCTGCTGCGCAGGCGGAACTAGCTCACTTCGCTCGCGAAATTAAACCACTTCGTGGCTGAAATTAGGTAGAAATTAGCTCGCTAACGCTCGCGAAATTAGGTAGTCATACGGT
>WFRO01000346.1 GCA_015486475.1 Bacteroidales bacterium | reverse complement strand
TTCATGTATCTGGCCTTCAATGCGTCGCATGACCCGCGCCAGTCACCCCGTAGTTTTGTGGAGATGTACGATCCCGACAGTATAAAGATGCCTCCCAGCTTCCTGCCGGAATATCCTTACGGGAAGCAGATCGGCAGCGGCAGGAAACTGCGCGACGAACGCCTCATGCCTTTCCCCCGCACACCCTGGGCCGTGAAGGTCAACCGGCAGGAGTACTATGCCATCACCACCC
The DNA here is from genome assembly GCA_015486475.1 of Bacteroidales bacterium. Taxonomy (GTDB): domain Bacteria; phylum Bacteroidota; class Bacteroidia; order Bacteroidales; family VadinHA17; genus DRPN01. Next base: position 4,160 of record WFRO01000346.1, on the reverse strand, counting down.
ACATGGACCAGCAGATCGGCAGGATCCTGGAGGCACTCAAAAAGACCGGAAAGATGGACAATACCTACATCTTCTTCACGGCCGATCATGGCCTGTCAATAGGTGCCCATGGCCTGGCAGGGAAACAGAACCTGTATGACATCAGTATACGTGTGCCTTTCATGGTGGTGGGACCAGGTATCCCGCATAACAAAAAGATCGATGCCGATATCTACCTGCAGGATGCCATGGCAACGGCCCTCGACCTGGCCGGTGTCACACCGCCCGATTCCGTTTTTTTCCACAGTGTCCTCCCCCTGATCGACGGGACACAGCAGTCAAGTTATTATCCTGCCATCTACGGCGCTTACCTGAATTTCCAGCGGATGATCCGCAAAGACGGCTATAAGCTGATCGTCTACCCGCGGGTGCCCGTGGTGTTGCTGTATGATATGAACAACGATCCTTATGAGATCCATGACCTGGCACAGAAACCGGAGTACCGGGGGAAAGTAAAGGAACTGTTTGGGGAGCTTGAAAAACTGCAGGACCAGATGACAGACACTTTGAATCTGAAACGTTCCTTTCCTGAACTGTCTATACGAAAATAAAAATGAAAAGAAGGAAATTTATTCACTCCTCTGTATTGACTGCTGCCTCCTGGACGCTTCTGCCCCCGTTCCTGTCATCATTCAAAAAAGAAAAGGTTCCTTCTTATTTGAAAAAATACAAGAGAGAATATGCCAAAGATCCAAAACAGGCGGCCCTGCACTGGTTCAGGGATGCGAAATTTGGCTTGTTTTTACATTATGGCCTTTACTCCTTGCCGGGAAGAGGGGAATGGGTTCAGTTTAATGAAAAGATCCATGTGGCAGACTATGCAAAACTGAAAGACAAATTTACGGCGGAACATTTCGATGCGGATTTTATCACCGATCTGGCACTGCAGGCAGAGATGAAATATGTAAATATCACCTCGCGTCATCATGACAGCTTTTGTCTTTTCGATACGGCAACCACTGACTTTAACAGTGTGCAGTCGCCGGCCAAACGGGATCTTGTCGGAGAGTTGGCAGAACAATGTGCAAAAAAAGGATTGGGGCTTTGCCTCTATTATTCTCATGGCCGGGACTGGCGTTATCCCGATGCGCCTAACAATGATGAGTGGGGTGGTAATGCGCGTCCGAAATATGATGAACCCGAGCCGTATTATCATTACGGGAAAGAACATGATCTGAACAGGTATATTGATTTCATGCATGCCCAGCTTACGGAATTGCTGACCAATTACGGTCCTGTTGCCAGTATCTGGCTGGATGGCTATTCGGTCCCGATGCATGGTCCGACAGAAGAATTCCGTATCCCCGAGACCTATGCCCTGATCCGGAAGCTGCAGCCACAATGCCTGATCTCTGCCAAATGGGGATACACCGGAGATGAAGATTATTATGCTCCTGAATATCACTGGCTGGCCAGAAATCCTGAAAAAACACAGGAGATGGTGAAGTCCGGTAAACCTATTGAGATATGTACGGGGATCGCCGGCTGGGGATACAATAAAAAATATGACGGTAAACACAGAGGTGTTGATTCGGTCTGGGAAAACCTCGAATATGCAGCAAAATATCATGCCAATCTCCTGCTTAATACAGGTCCCCGGGGAGACGGAAGTATCGATCCGCAGGATGTGCAGACATTACGTGAAGTGGGGGAAAGGATCAGAAAAGAGGGATGGCCCGTCGGGAGTTAATCAACCCAAAATCAGCAATAGAAAAGCACAGGAGCTTTTCATGAGTGTCCGGATGACTGAATAAAATGGTGATATGAAAAAATACCTGATCCTTTTAACTTTTCTTCCGGTATTCCTTGTATCCTGCAATAGCAGGCAGGAATATTTTTCGTTCAGACAACCCGGCATGCGTCTGTGGTATGAGCAGCCGGCTACGCGATGGCTGGAGGCCCTGCCGGTGGGCAACGGGCGCATAGCAGGTATGGTCTTCGGCGATCCCTGCCACGAAAGGATACAGCTCAATGAGGAGAGTCTTTGGGCGGGGCAGCCTCTGGACAACAACAACCCGGAGGCGCTGGCACATCTGAAGGAGTTACAGCAATTGCTGCTGGCTGAGAAGGTGGAGGAAGCCACGGCCCTGGTGGAGAAATATTTTCTCGGCACACCTCCCCGGGTGCGTTCCTGTCAGACGGCAGGAGATCTGTATATCACGGGTGAGAAAAGAGGTAAGGTGACGGATTATGAACGGGCGCTTTACCTGGAAACGGGAGTGGTCAGGACCGCCTGGCGGGAAGGAGACACGAAATATATCCGGGAGGTGTTCGTCTCCGCCCCTGCAGATGTGATGGTGATCCGCTATCAGGCAAAAGGTTCCGGGAGAGTGAATTGTCGTGTGGCGCTGACCAGGACGCGTGATGCACACATTCGCGCCGGCGGGGACGATATGTTGGTGATGACAGGGCAGATCAACGATGCGCCCGACCCATTGCAGGGGCCCGGCGGAAAACATATACGTTTTGCCGGTGTGCTGAAAGCATGGGTAAAAAAAGGCAGGGTGACGGCAGAGGATACTACCCTGAAGATCACAGGGGCACGGGAGATGTTGCTTCTCCTAACCCTAAAGACCGATTATGATCCGGAAATCCTGGGCTTTGACAATAAGTCGGATCCTGAATCCTGGTGCCGGAATATCATTCAGCAGGCAGAAAGAGAAGGATATGAACGTTTATATGCTGAGCATGTTAAGGAGCATACCTCCCTCTTCAACAGGGTGAGGCTGGACCTTCCTGCAACGGAGATCTCTTCACTACCCACGGACAAGCGGCTCGAGGCGGTGAAAAAAGGACAGGCCGATCCTGCTTTTGCGGCATTGTATTTTCAGTATGGCCGTTATCTGCTGATGGGCAGCTCGCGGGCTCCCGGGGTGCTGCCGGCCAACCTGCAGGGGATCTGGAACGATAAGTTCAACGCTCCGTGGAATGCCGATTTCCATACCAATATCAACCTGCAGATGAATTACTGGCCGGCAGAGATCACCAATCTGCCGGAGTGTGTACAGCCTCTGAGCCATTTTATGCAGAAACTGGAAACACCTGCCACCCGTACGGCCAGGGAGATGTATGGCGCGCGGGGCTGGACCTTCCATCATCTGACCGACGCTTTTGGCCGTACCGGTGTGGCCGACGGTCCGTGGGGTCTCACCCCCATGGACGGGCCCTGGATGACGTTCCCCCTGTGGCGCCATTATGCCTATACCCTGGATACAGCCTATCTGAGGAAAGTCGCTTATCCTTTGCTGAAAGGATCTGTCCGTTTTATCCTGGACTTCCTGATCGAGGGACCTGACGGATACCTTGTCACAGCACCTTCCAGTTCGCCGGAGAATGCTTATTACCTCCCGGGAACGAAAAAAACGGCAAGGCTGACCTACGGAGCCACGATGGATATTGAGATCATCAGGGGTGTATTCGATCATTTCATCAGGGCTACAGAAATGTTGGGGAGAGACCCGGATTTGCGGGACAGTGTCACAGCAGCCATGAAACAATTGCCTCCCTTAAGGATCGGGGAAAACGGTACGCTGATGGAATGGATCAAAGATTATGAGGAGCCGCATCCCGGGCACCGTCACATTTCTCATCTCCTGGGGCTCTATCCCCTGCATCAGATCAACCCCGGTGAACCGCAACTGTTTGAAGCCGCCCGAAAGACGATCGAACGCCGGCTTTCTCATGGAGGCGGTCATACGGGATGGAGCCGCGCCTGGATCATCAACTTTTACGACCGGCTCCAGATGGGAGATGAAGCGTATAAACATCTGCAGTTACTTTTTCAAAAGTCCACACTTTCAAACCTTTTCGATACCCATCCTCCTTTTCAGATAGACGGGAACTTCGGGGGGACGGCCGGGATCGCAGGGATGTTGCTGCAATCCTGGGGAGGAGAGATACGCATCCTCCCCGCCCTGCCGCAGGCCTGGGATCAGGGGGAAGTGACCGGACTCAAAGCACGGGGAGATTATACGGTAGATATAGGATGGAAAGATCATCAGCCTGAACAGGTGGTGATCCATTCCGGGAAAACAGGGAAGGTGACGGTCATTTACGGGGATAAAAAGATCATCCGGGAAATGAAGGCCGGGGAAAGTTATGATCTTACAAAAGAACTGACG
>WFRO01000345.1 GCA_015486475.1 Bacteroidales bacterium | reverse complement strand
TTTATTCCTCCTTCGTCCTTCGATATTCAGTGTTCAGTGTTCGGTGTTCTACATTCCTTCGTCATTCATCGTTCATCGATCATCGTTCCTCTCCCTTCCGGCTGTGTCAGATCATACTTCTTGTCATACAGTTTGATGTTGTACTGTATCCAGAACGGTTCGGTGCGCCAGGCGGGATGGTCCAGCAGCTTCTCCCATTCGAAGAGCTCTTTCATGAGCCTGTCGGCCGTATCTTTTTCTTCCCAGAAAAGATCATGCTGTTCGGACATGTCGTCGCTGAGGTTGTACAGGAGGGGAGGTCTGTCGGGCATGCGTATCAGTTTCCAGTCGCCGTCGCGTATGGCAGCCACGGCGGCCCTGCGCCAGCAGAGACGTGTGTGGGGTGATCCTTTCTCCGTGCCTTTGAGGTAAGGGATCAGGTTGACGCCGTCAAGTTGCCAGCCCTCTCCCGCGCGGGGTCTCTTTCTTTTCTCTACGCGGGTCCACTCCGCGGGAAAGCGTGCCTGTGCCAGACTGTCCGTGATCTCCTGTGCATTGCCGCCGGCGGCGGCCACCGAGGTGGCGAAGATATCCATCGAGCTCACCGGCTTGTCGTAGGTGGTGTGACGGGGCAGTCCTGCCGGCCACCGCACGAAGAAAGGCACACGTATGCCCCCCTCCAGGAGGGTTCCTTTCTTGCCGTTGAGGGGGGCATTGCAGGCGCCGTTGAGACCGGTGTTGCCGCCATTGTCGTTGATGAACCATACCAACGTGTTGCCGGTGAGGTGGTTGTCCTGCAGCGTCTGCAGGACGTTGCCCACGGCCCTGTCGAGGGCTTTCGTCATGCCGCCGAGGATGCGGCGTTGTTTTTCCGTGATGTAGGCAAAAGGCGCCAGATCATCCTCGCGCGCCTCCATGGGCGTGTGGACCGCGTTGAAGGCCAGGTACAGGAAGAAAGGCTTTTCCCTGTTGCGCTCGATGTAACGGCAGGCCTCATTGCCGAAGGCGTCGGTAAGATAATCCACCGGCACACGCACCGTGTCCATCTGCCGCTCGATGTTGAAATATTTCTGTCCCTGGCCGAAGTAATGGGCGCCGCCGCCGCGGAAGCCGAAGAACTCGTCGAAACCCCGGTTGAGGGGATGGTATTTGTCCAGCGATCCCAGGTGCCACTTGCCGATGGCGCCGGTGTGGTAGCCCAGGGCCTGCAGAGCGTCGGCCAGGGTGATCTGGTCGGTACGCATGCCGATGTAGTCCGGGCAGTCGCTGGGCTGGTGGGAACCGATGTTGTACTCATGGCCGAAACGCTGCTGGTAACGGCCCGTCATCAGACCGGCACGCGAGGGACTGCAGACCGACTCGGTGACATAGCCCTGCAGGAAGCGGATGCCGCTGTTGGCCAGGTAGTCGATGTGGGGCGTGTGGAACTGTTTCGACCCCTGCACCGAGAAATCCCCAAACCCCGCATCGTCGGAGATGATAACGATAATATTGGGTTGGGTATGTTGAGCCGGTAGACGGGCAGTAAACAGAAAAGAGAAAATGAAAAGAAAAGCCGCTATGAATAATTTGACATTCTTCATTGTGTTCAGCCATTAAAACTTTACTTCCAGGGTAGCAGCATCTTTGTTTTGTGAAGCAGCTACATCTGTGTATTTCTTGAAATTACCCTCATCTCCGACTACGAGGGTATAGACACCATCTTTGAAAACCCTGGGGGAAAATGTGTTTCCCTTGATCCGTAGCGCATAGACCAGGTTATTTTCCGCGTCATAGATCTTTATCACCGGGTCGTTCATACCGGTGACCGTAACTTTCGGCAGCCAGCCTGCAGCTTTCCGGTTGTAGTTATCCTCCTGGCTGAAAGTGAAAGGCCAGCCGGGATACTCTTTGGAGGCGGGGTCGGTGGGATCGACGCCGCGGGGCCAGCATTCGACCCTGATCTTGCGTGTATCGCGGTGGAAGCGTACGATGCCGTAGCCCGAGGAGCGGTCGTAGATCTTCGAGGGTTTTTTGCCTGTATATACGGGGTTGGCCACGGCCCAGACGGTCATGCGGTTGCCGAAACCGTCAAAGAAATCCCCGGTATATTTGGGTGCGTCGGGGGCTCTGTGCAGCCCCCCCTCCATGGGCCACCAGCGGCGGGGCCAGAAGTTGGAGATGGAAGGAACGCAGAAGGCAAAGGAGGCATCCCGCCAGGCCTCTATGCCGTACTGGGTGAGGCTGCCCAGGTGCTGGTCGCCGGCGATGTGCATGGCGAAAGCCTTGCGTATGGCATCCACCGCCTTGTTGCGGCCTGTCTGGGGCCAGCCGTCCGAGTCAAAGTCCGACACCGGCACATCGTCGGGAGGATAATCGCCCGGCTTGAGGATGCGCAGGCGCGGCACGGCGGCGTCGCTCATCTCGTTCTTCGGCAGGGTGGCCAGGTTCTCGAAGATGGTCTGTGAGAGCAGCACTTTCATCCAGGTGCCATCGCTCCAGTCCTGGTTCC
>WFRO01000344.1 GCA_015486475.1 Bacteroidales bacterium | reverse complement strand
CCAGCCGCACCTTTTCGTTGAGAGCGGCCAGGTAAACCTCTATCTCCCCGTAATCGCGCGTTTTCATCTTCCCTTCGGCCAGGAATTTACCCTGCTTGTCCACAATGCCGAACACAGTGTTGGTCCCTCCGATATCTATTCCGATAGCTACATTTTTTTTCATCGATCGTAAAATTGGTGTCTGCGTTTATGTACGCAAAGATAGGTATTTTGTTACCCCTGTATTGCATTACGGGAGTTCTCCGGAATAAAAAAGAAAACCCGGGAGCGTTCCCGGGTTTTCATTGATATAAAAGGTTAGAAATTATTCTCCTGTATATTCATTTCCCACTTTCCGGGCGCGTTCCGGCTTGTCCAGGTTGATGTCCAGGGCGAGGCCTGTCTCCACCAGCACGTTCCAGCCGGCCGCCAGTTCCACGTAATCCTTGTATTCACCGCCGTCGGGAATGAGGATGGTGGGGAAGCTGGTCTGGCGGTGTGAGATGGCTATGATGGTGAGACCAACGCCTTTCTCCAGCACCTCATGGAATTTCTCCTCTTCGCTCTCAAAGGGATCCACCACGATCACCACCTCATCGGGGTTCATCACCTCTTCGATGCCATGCGCGGCATAGGTGCCTTCGAGGAAGTCGGATTTCTTACGGGTGATCTCGTTGGTCTTCAGGGTCAGCTCCTCTGCCACGCCGGTGTTGCGGCCGGCGAAATAGATCATTCCGGCATTTTTGATCTTTTCGGTGAGCGTGGCATCCACCTTCAGTGTCATGGCTTCTTCCACCATGCCGGCCAGTTCGTCCAGCCCCTGCATGCTCTTGCCGGTGAGGTGACGGTAGAGACTGTCATAGAAAAGGCCCTGCTCAATGACCGACTTGGTCGCTGCCACAGCATCTTCCTTGCCGCAGCCCAGCACGTGGGTGTCCAGGGCCAGCTCCTGCAGCGGGGTGTCATGGTTGGCCGTCAGCCCGAAATATGCGGTATGTCCGGCTTCCTTCAGATGTTTGAAAAGACGGACCACCTCCTTGGTCTTGCCCGAGTTGGAGGCGCCGAACACGGCCAGGTCCGTGAGATCATACTCCAGGGCCTGCGTGGCCCCTTCGGTGAAAAGAGGGAAGCGTTTGCTGTCCTTCAGCGAAGCGTAGATAGTGCGTTTGGCCGGGAAGATACGGCTGCTGCCCTCGCCGGTCATGAACAGCCCTTTCTTGCTGCGGATGGCGTGGGCAAAACGCTCGGCATCGGCAGGATCGAAACGGCGGATCACATCCGCGGTCTCCATCATCTCCCGCACCAAAGCGTACTTTGAATATTTCTTGTCATTGAGATCCATGGTCGTATTTATTTAAGTTTGATAAAATCTTTCAGTTCTTCCTGGATGAGCGGATCTTTCTGGAAACCGCCGCCCAGGTGCTGCCAGAACACTTCGGCATAGGGCACGTTCACCATGCTGCCGTAGTTGACATTGTTCTTCTTCATCTCCCCGAAGAAATCATCCATCTTGTGCATGTGGCGCATCAGGTCCATCTGGGACTGGTGGTGGTCAAGCATGTCCATCTTGGTGTCCATCACGGAGGTGATGTCCACGAAGAAATGAGGCGGAGCGATCTGGTTGCCGAGCGGGTCGGAGAGGGTGAGGGGAGCGGAATGATAGAGCAGGGGAGTGATCTCTACCGGCTCCTCGTCCAGCGGCACGTTGGGGAGGGAGGAGATCATGGCCGCCGATTCCACGATGTTGCAGGTGGTGCGGTGGTCGCTGTGGTAATCCATCGGCAGATGGGTGATGACGATGCCTGCCTTTACCTGGCGGATCAGCGCAATGGCCTTGAGGCGCATCTCGGTGGTGTCGAACAGGAAGCCGTCGCGGCCATCCAGACAGTAGTACTCGGCATCCAGGATGGCAGCGGCCTTGCGGGCCTCCTCCTTGCGCATGGCGATGGTCTTCTCCTCGGTGGAGTTGATGCCGCCCATGCCGCCGGCGGTCATGGTGGCGATCACGATCTTGTATCCTTTGTCCTTCAGGAGTTTCAGGGTGCCGGCGCAGAACGCCTCGGTATCGTCCGGATGAGCGTGGAGAGAGAGGACGGTTTTGTTGAATGTGTGTTCCATGGTAATGTGTTTTTTAAAGTTTTAAGTCATTTAGTATTAATTCTGTTCCCTGAAAAGAGTCAGGGCTTTGCCTGGATGGGTTGCAGCCGCACGAATTCCGGCAACGGGCCGGAAAGAGGCCTCATGTATTCCAGGAATTTCTCACTGACAAAATTGCCTTCCTTGTTGAAGTAATCCAACGGCATAGGTTTGGCCTTTACCGCCACGTCGTTGAGGGGTACCTGTCCGTATTCGATGGTATAGGGATCATTGGAGACCCGCTGCATGGCTACCATCATGCCGCTGACGCCGTCGCGGGCCAGCTCCACGGCTTTCACACCGCAGCGATATGCCTCTTCGATGTCCTGCTCCAGGGCACGGTCCTCAGCCGACATGATCAGAGATTCGGTGATCTGGAACTCGCCCCGGAAGCCGAACTTGTCGGAGATCATCCGGTGCAGGTTCATGGCCACGCTGGTGCCGCCCATGGCGCCGAATTCCACATTGGCAAACTTGTCCTTTACCTGTGAGGCGCTCACCGGCGTGCCGTCGGCATACTTGATCCCCTCACCGCAGACAATGGAGACCCAACCGTACTTTTTATAAACGGTGTCCACATCATCCAGGAACTTCTCCCTGTCAAAGTCGAACTCGGGGGCATAGATCAGATGAGGCGCATCGTCTTCTGCCTTTTTGGCCATGGCAGTGGAGGCGGCCAGCCATCCTGCATCCCGGCCGATGGTCTGGTAGATGACGAACTGGTCAACGCGCTGCATGTCGCGCGCCAGGAAACCGGACTGCATCACGTTGAGGATGTTGGAACGTGCTGCCGAAGCAAATCCCGGCGTGTGATCGGTACCGAAGAGGTCGTTGTCCACGGTCTTGGGGATCCCCACGCCGGTCATCTCATAACCGGCCTTGCGGCAGTACTGTTCGACACGATTGATCGTGTCCATGGTGTCGTTGCCGCCGATAAGGAAAAAGTAACGGATATCGTACTTTTTCAGTACTTCCAGGATGCGGGGGAAATCCTCATCCTGTACCTTGTGACGGGACGATCCCAGCGCCGATGAAGGAGTGTGCTTCAGCCCTTCAATGATCTCTTTGGGCTGTTTTCCCAAGTCAATGATCTTTTCCTGCATGAACCCTTCAATGCCGAAGTTCATGCCGTAAACGTTCTTTATGGAGGAGGTCCGCAATGCCTCTTCTATCACGCCTGCCAGCGAAGCGTTGATGACGGCTGTAGGGCCTCCCGACTGTCCTATGATCGCATTTCCGCTCATATTTTTCCGGTTTTTAAAATAACAATTAGTTCAAAACAAATCGAACCAAAAGTAGTAAAAAAATATGAGAATACAAAACCCTTTATTCAGGATCAAGAGCCAAGATACAAGATACAAGATACAAGATACAAGAGCCAAGAACTACCAACTACGAACTACGAACTATGAACTAACAAAACCTCATCTCCCCGAAATACTCCGGCCGGTGAAAATCCGGCTTCGGGGTGTCGATGGGGTTCCAGGAGAGGTAATGGGGTTTGGACAGTTCGTCCCCGCATTTGTAAAAATTGGCCCGGAAGGTTTTTTCTGAAAGCGTTTCAATGTTGTGGTCGACGAATGCATCCACAGGGATCGCCACCATCAGGTCCCAGGAGAAAT
>WFRO01000343.1 GCA_015486475.1 Bacteroidales bacterium | reverse complement strand
CCGGCCTCGTGGGCGATGGCCAGCAGGTGCAGCACTGTATTGGTCGAGCCGCCCATGGCGATGTCCAGCGTCATGGCATTGAGGAAAGCCTCACGCGTGGCGATACTGCGGGGCAGCACCGAGGTGTCCCCCTCGCCGTAATAGCGGTTCGTGTTTTCGATGATGAGATCGACAGCTTTGTCGAAGAGGAGCCTGCGGTTCCGGTGCGTAGCCACGATGGTGCCGTTGCCGGGGAGGGCCACGCCCAGTGCCTCGGCCAGACAGTTCATGGAATTTGCCGTGAACATCCCCGAGCAGGAACCACATGTGGGACAGGCATGCTGCTCCACCTCCAGCAATTCCTCCTCCGGCACGTTGGGGTCGCCGGCCATCACCATGGCGTCGATGAGGTCGAGCTGCCTGTCACCTGCAACACCAGCCTCCATGGGACCTCCCGAGACAAAAACGGTGGGTATGTTCAGACGCATGGCCGCCATCATCATCCCCGGAGTGATCTTGTCACAGTTGGAGATGCAGATCATCGCATCGGCCATGTGGGCATTGACGACATACTCCACACTGTCGGCGATGAGATCGCGCGAAGGCAGGGAGTAGAGCATCCCCTGGTGACCCATGGCAATGCCATCGTCGATGGCGATGGTGTTGAACTCGGCCGCAAAATAACCATGCGCCTCGATCTTCTTCTTCAGCTCCTGGCCGATCTCATGCAGATGCACATGGCCCGGCACGAACTGGGAGAAAGAGTTGACAATGGCAAAGACAGGACGTCCGAAATGGAACTCTTTCATGCCGTCAGCACGCCAGAGACTGCGCGCTCCTGCCATGATGCGCCCCTGTGTCGTCGTATTGCTCCTGAGAGGTATTTTCATCTTTTTTTCTTTAGTGTTTATTCTTTCCGTTACAGAACATAAAAAAACCGTTCTCTCCGGTGAGAACGGTTTATATGTTCTTATACCATTCTCACCCCTACAACCTGCGCAGGATAAGCAGAGAGAGAATGATATTTACAATAGTTCCGGTCATTTTCTTTTTTTGACGGAACAAAAGTAAACATCCATTTTTCCTGAGCAAATTTTTTAACCACTTTTTTATGTTGCACGACATAAAAATGTATGCAAACGATTGTTGATAAAAATAGAGAATTGTAAAAGAATGTGTTTAAATGTCAGAGATACAGTATGGTAGAACTATTCTTGGGCATTTTGTTGCCTGTGTATAAATATACGTAGTGGCAGGGTGCCCCGGTAAGTGGCAATATGCGGTAAACGGATGATCTTTACATGCGTTTAAATTTTTTATTTTTACCTGCGGATATTGTTCCTGCATGATCCTGAATTGAAAAACATTAAGAAAAATGAAACGACCATGAATTTTATCATTTTAAAATACTTACAGGAAAATGATCAAAATTCATCGGGAGTTCCTGAATGTGAAGAAATTTTTATTTTCTTTATTTTCAGTAAAATAAAAATTTTGAACAGATGAAAAGATCAAATTTATTTGTCATTGTCCTGGCCCTGCTGATGTTCTCCTGTGCGGGGCACAAAAAAGACCGGTGGACCGTCACCAGTCCCGACGGGAAGATCGCCATGACCTTCCGTTTGCAGGAAGGCCGTCCGCTCTACAGTGTCTCTTATGAAGGCCGTTCCGTTATCCTCCCCTCTGCCATGGGGGTGGATTTCAGTGACAGTTCCGCCTTCTCCGGACAATTCAGTGTGGTGTCGGTGGATTCGTCGGAGACCAACACCTCCTGGACCCCTGTCTATGGCAATCGTTCGGAGATCACCGACCACTACCGTACCCTGACCGTACAGCTGAAAGACCGGTCGGGAGAGGGTGCCCTGGGACTCGAGTTCAGGGTGTATGACCAGGGAGCCGCTTTCCGCTATATCTTCCTGTCGAACGACGGATCTTCGCAACAGGGCATCCTGGCTGAGAAGACGGAGTTCGTCTTTCCCGACAACGACTCCTGTTTTGCAGCCATTTGTCCCCATTTCAACAGCAACTACGAGAGCACTTACGATCCTGCACAGCTGGACGGTCTCTCCCCGGACAAAATGTATTACATGCCTTTCCTGGTGCACCAGCAGGGGCAGTGGGTGATGCTCACCGAGGCGGCTTTGGACGACTATTCCGGCATCATCCTGAAAAAAGGAGCCCGGTCCCACACGATGAAAGCGATCCTCTCACCCTACCCGGACAAGGAGTGCCGGGTCTGTCCGCCGTTGCCCGACCACTCGCCCTGGCGTGTCTTTCTCATCGCCCCGCGGGCAGGCGATCTGATAGGTCAGACGGTGGTGCTTAACCTGAACGAGCCACGGCAGATCCGGGATGTCTCCTGGATACGTACCGGCAAGGCCACCTGGCCCTGGTGGAACGGGCGCATCACCGAAAAAGGCCTCCACAGCGGAGAGCCTTCCACGGAGGTGATGAAGTATTACACCGATTTTGCAGCACGTCACGGCATACCGTACCTTATCGTTGACGCCGGATGGTACTCCCTCGAGATGGATGCCTGGAACCAGCCGGAGAAGGAGGATGTACTCACCATGGAGGAGACCCGCAAGGATTTCTATGATATCCGTAAGGTGCTGGACTATGCCAACAGCAAAGGGGTGGGTGTCTTCCTGTGGGTGCACTACAGCTCCCTCATACACCGCATAGATACCGTCCTGGCCACATACGCCCGCTGGGGTGCCGTTGGGATCAAGCTGGATAACTATGGCGGCGAGGATCAACTGCTCGTCAACACCCTCCACAGGATCATCCGTACGGCGGCAAAGTATCACCTGCTCGTCGATTATCACGGCGCTTACAAGCCGACAGGCTACACCCGCACCTGGCCCAACTTCATGACCTGCGAGGCCGTGCGCGGCATGGAGTTTTCCAAGGGTTCCTCCAACGCACCCGAAGGCGACCTCACGGTGGTCCATACGGTCACCATCCCCTACACGCGCATGGTGCCGGGACCCATGGATTTCACCCCCGGCGTTTTCGACCTCGACGGCACCAAAGAGTTTCCCGAATCGGTGCCGGGCACCCGCGCACGCCAGATCGCCATGCATGTGGTCTACTACTCTCCCATACAGATGCTGCCCGACTATCCCCGTGCGTACGAGTCGGCCCCGAAACAGTTCGACTTCCTGATGAAGATCCCGGTCACCTGGTACGAGACCCGCTTCCTGCAGGGATACCCCGGCCGCGATATCGTGCTGGCACGCCGGAAAGGCAATACCTGGTGGATCGGCCTCATGACCGACAACGATCCGCGGACACTGACGGTGGACCTCTCCCTGCTGGAAGAAGGAAAGAAATATCAGGCCGTGATCCTGCAGGATGGCGATCATGTTCAGAAAGATCCCCAGGATGTGAAGATCACGGAAAAAGAGGTGAAGAAAGGAGATGTGCTGAAGATCACTTTGGCTGCCGGCGGCGGCGCTGCGGTACGCCTGACGCCTGTGAAGCCGTAGGGAGGATAAAAATACCTATTTAAATAGGTATTAAAATAGGTTTTTAAATAGGTAATTAAATACCTATTTTGGAAGTGCCTAAAGTGCCTGAAGTGCACTAAAGTCCCGCAATTCTAACGCGTTAGAATTGCGAGGATCCCCGCCCGGATGAACGGAGTTATCCGTTCGGACGGGCTCGAAAAACTACGCAAATGCGCGACTGCAGCATTTGCTGTTTCTCGGGATTAAAAGTTGCTGGCTTTGCCCGACGAAGCTGAAAGCGAAGGTGGGATGCTGGGTACTGGTTGCAGGTTGCTAGGTGCTAGGTGCTGGGTGGGGAAGCTCGATGTTTGAAGGATTGAAAAATCAGAACTCAGCAATCAAAAATCAGAATTCAAAAATATTTCCCTTTTCGCATCATCGCCTCATCTCTTCATCGCTTTATCGCTTCATCGATCTCTTCCCACTTTTCTCACTCTTCATACTCTTCGACCCTTAGACTTTTGACCCTTCGACCTACCTGCTTCGTTCTTTTTCCCGGCAGATCCTCACAAAATTCCTCAGCACCAGTCTGCCGTGGTCTTTGTCCGAGACCTCCTGCAGCAACTTCTCCGGGTCGCGGCCGCTTTTCTTTACGGCGTCATACTGTTCCCGTATCTGGGCCCGCATGATATCGCCCGTGTATTCGGGGTGGAACTGCACCCCCCAGGCCTGCTCCCCCAGACGGAAGGCGTGTGTCTTCTCAAACGCATTGTATGCCAGCACGACGGCTCCCTCCGGCAGACGGTCCACCGTCTGGGCATGGTTGACATGGGCCGGGAACGACTTGGGCAGGCCCCGGAGTAAGGGGTCTTTTTTCGTCCCTTCCGTGCGCCGGATGATCACGGTGCCCAGTTCCTGCCCGCCGGGATGATCCTTCACGCTGCCACCGCCGGCATAGGCCAGCAACTGATGACCGAAGCAGATGCCCAGCACCGGCAGCTCACGCTCCATCAGGTACATCACATATCCCGCCAGCCGCTCCACCCACGGCGCATGATCGGTGACATCGTCGTGGGAGCCGGTGATGATAAACCCGGCATATTGGGAGGGGTCGGGCATCTCCGTCTCGTCACGGAACACCTCCAGCACCTCCAGCGGCTCCCGGCGGAACAGCTTGGCACGGATCCAGTCCTCGAAATCACCGTACTCCCATACGATCTTCGGATAAGTGCTGCCGGCCTTCAGGATCAGGACCGGTTTCTTCTTAACTTTCTCACTCCGGACCGGGATAAGCAAAAGATCACGCAGCATATTTCCGGAGAGCAGGTATTTCCCGGCCAGCCGTTTATACAGCCAGCCTCCGAACCACTGCCCGAAGAAAAAGGCGCCTACCATTGCGGGATAGGTGTACAGCTGAAAGCCCAGACGGAAAAGGAACCGCATGGCGATGACGAAAGGCACGGGGATATGGATCGCCAGGAACCACGCTGCCGACAGCTTCGGCACGTGCTCCCGCCAGTACCCGAAAGGTACGTTCAATACGAATACCGCCAGCGCCGCCCACAAAAGATTCATGATCCCTCTTCTTTTCCTGCAAAGAAAAAGAACTCTTGCGGAAAATACAAAAGGTGATGGAATCTAGGTGCATGGTACATGGTACATGGTGCTGGGTGCTGGTGACATGTCAATTGTATTTTGACGCATCTAACGTACCGTTAACCCAGCGCGCCCCCTCGGTCCCCTAAGGGGAAGTCAGCCCACTAATTGATATCCGGTGTGGGTAAGGGTTCCCCCTTCAGGGGGTCAGGGGGGCGG
>WFRO01000342.1 GCA_015486475.1 Bacteroidales bacterium | reverse complement strand
CGTAGTTAACTACGTAGTTGTATCCTTCAGGTCCTGCAACATCCATATACCTAACAGGATACCGGCTATGGGTTGAGACAGGTGTATCCGTATATGGATATTTATGTGGATCCGGGGCAGAGAAATAATATATCTGTTCTTCTCCCGGATTTTTATATCTTGGTTCCATATTAACCAATGTATCTGAAAGATCTGGTATCTGCCGGAGGAGCTCATTATTCACGTTAAATACCTGACCCCATGAAAAAGTTCCCCCTTATCATCTTCGCAATGATCCTGCTCTTTCCCTCCTGCCGTCACGGAGAAACCGGCTGGACGGACCTGCTGGACAAAGACCTCTCCCAATGGGATAATTATCTGAGCTACCGGTTTCCGGCGGGATACAAAGGAGAGGTTCCCCGTGACAGGGACGGGAATGAGATCCCTCCGATCGGACTGAACCATGACAAATACAACGTATTTACAGTCATTGAAGAGGACCATACTCCTGTCCTGAGGATCAGCGGCGAGATCTACGGCTGTGTGGTCACAAAAAAAGAGTATGCCAACTACCACCTCACACTGAAGGTAAGATGGGGCAACCGGAAATGGGATCCGCGGAAGAAACTGCTCAGGGACTCCGGCATCCTGTATCATTCCATCGGGCCTTTCGGCGCCGGCTACTGGAGGTCATGGATGCTCTCCCAGGAGTTCCAGGTCATGGAAGGACATATGGGAGATTACTGGAGCCAGAAAACCTCTGCCATCGATATCAGGGCTTTTCTTCCGGAAAACATCATGAACCCCGTCGCCGATCCAAGCCAGCCATTCCTGCCCATGGGGTATGGAGAGGAGACGCCGGGGTTTTGCCTGCGCAGCGCCAATTACGAGCACATGGACGGCGGATGGAACACCCTCGAGCTGATCTGCTTTGAGGACAAGAGCCTGCACATCGTGAACGGACATGTGGTCATGATCCTGAAGAATTCCCGGTATGATAAAGACGGCCAGATGGTTCCCCTGGTCAGGGGCAAAATACAACTGCAAAGCGAGGCTGCCGAGGTGTATTACAAGGACATCCGGATACGCCCCCTGGAAAAGCTCCCGGAGGAATACGCCCGCTATTTTCAATGATCCCGCCCCCCGCTTACTCCGGGGTCCACTCGCCGGGGTGCTCTTTTTTGAAGTCGATCCAGTACTGTTTGATGGACCCTTTGATCTCCCTGTTCAGGATCAGGAGACCGAACAGGTTGGGCACGGCCATCAGGACGATGGTGATGTAGGACAGGGCCCAGACGATCGTGGTATCGGTGAAGGAGGCAAAGAAGAAAGCCACGATGTAGAAGATCCGGTAATAGATCACCGAGTTGGTCCCGAACAGAAAAGTCATGGCCCTGCCGCCGTAATACGACCAGGAGATGGCCGTGGAGAAGGCGAAGAGGAGAAGACCTATGGATACAATATACTGGCCGTAATCTCCCAGAAAGCTCTGCTTGAAGGCCTCGGTGGTGAGGGGGGCACTGTGGAGCAGCGATTTCCCCGTGATCACCACGCCGGCCTTATCGATCTTCACCACACCGTTCTCCACGGGAATGCTGCCGGTGTAAGGTTTACCATCTTTGGTCACCATCACATCTTCGGCAATGGACTGCGAGTTGAGGAGGGTGAGGGGATCGGTGATATGTCCGTCCTGCACATGCACCTCGCCGGTGTAGAGGGGCGGGGTCTCCTGGTGGTTGAACATCTTGAACAGTTCGGCCCTGTCGGCCGGATTGTGGTCATCATAGACCCGTCCGAGCATCACCATATCCGACTGCTGGAACTGGTTCTCGTACTTCTCATGCCAGGCGCCCGAGGCCAGCAGCACCAGTCCTGTAAGACTGCAGATGATGATGGTATCAATGAAAGGCTCGAGGATGGCCACGAGTCCTTCGGACACCGGCTCATGGGCGCGGGCAGCCGAGTGGGCGATGGGTGCCGATCCCTGTCCGGCCTCATTGGAGAAAAGGCCTCTGTTGACCCCTTTGTTGAACGCAAAAGCGAAACCGGCGCCCATGAACCCTCCCATGGCGGCCGTACCGGTGTACACATCCCGAAAGATAGAGACGAAAGCGGGGACGATGTTATCATAATGGGTAGCGATCACAAAAAGGGCTCCCAGAAAATAGAAGATGGCCATCACCGGCACCAGCGTGGAGGTCACTTTGGCAATACGTTTGATACCCCCCAGGATCACCAGGGCCAGCAGCACGGTCAGGACGGCTCCCGAAACGATCTGCTTGACGTTGAAGGTGGCAAAGAGGGCATTGGAGATACTGTTGATCTGGGGCAGGCTTCCCGTGCCAAAAGAGGAGAGGATGGTCGCGAGGGCGAAGAAGATGCCCAGCCAGGTACCCGTTTTGATCACCTTGCCGTTCTTCAGGTTGATGTTGAGCCTTTTCTTCATGTAATACATCGGCCCGCCGGAGATGGAGCCGTCGGGGAGGATGTCGCGGTACTTGTGTGAGATGGTCACCTCCACGAACTTGGTGGTCATCCCGAGAAAGGCGGTCAGCAGCATCCAGAAGAGGGCTGCCGGCCCGCCGATATGTATGGCCAGCGCCACCCCGGCGATGTTGCCCGTGCCCACGGTGCCGGACAGGGCGGTGGAGAGGGCCTGGAAATGGCTGGCATCGCCCACGTCGGTGTCCTTGTCGTACTTGCCCTTGACCACCCGTACGGCGAACTTGAAATAGCGGATCTGCGGGAATTTAAGATAGAAAGTAAAAAAAAGGCCAGTGCCCAACAAAAGATAAACAAACCACTGACTCCCCCCCAGGAACTGATTGAGGTACTCCAGGAACTCTTTTACCTGCTGCATGCCGGATTTTTTGTAGGTTTTGGTTTATTAGATGAACAAAGAAAGTAAAATTAACCCAAAATCAGTAATAGAAAATCCGGGATTTCTATTGCTGATCCGCAAGATCATGTACCGGCATAAAATTTGAATCGTCTTTTTGAAAAAATCATTCCTTTTTTTACTTTTGCCCTGCCTCTGAGCAAGGGGCAAGATCAAGCACTCCGGAGAGGTGGGAGAGTGGCTTAATCCACCAGTTTGCTAAACTGGCGTACGGGCAACCGTACCGGGGGTTCGAATCCCCCCCTCTCCGCAACAAAAAAGGCCCGCGCAAGCGGGTTTTTTTATTCCTGACGACAGAGACCGAACTTGTTCGGATCTATGGAGGAAGGAATAAAAAAAAGCCATAGGCCTTTTTTGTTGCAAGGAACTACCTGACCGGGATCATGTCAATAATCCCTCACTCTCCGCAAACCCAAACCTATCCTGCGTAAGCAGGATTTTTTTTATCCGGACGAGCCGGGAAAAAGCTTGCTTTTCCACTGGCGAGGACGGATAAAAACGACCGCCAGGGAGAGGTTTGGGTTTGCAGGGATCCCCCGAATGGGATCACGAGCGAAGCGAGCAATCCCGTCCGGAACGATGATCGATGAGCGATGAGCGATGAACTGAAGAAGAAGCTTTGTTCTGTTGTTGCAGGTATCCCCAAAAGGGGATCACGACCCGCCTTCGCCCCTTCGATGAAATTGCTTGCAATTATTCAGGAATCATGGCTTCGGCGGGCGAAGGCGTAGCG
>WFRO01000341.1 GCA_015486475.1 Bacteroidales bacterium | reverse complement strand
TACTCCTTACTCATCCGCTCATTTCTCATCTCTCATCGCTCATCGCTGATCCCTGAGTAGCCGAAGGCGTACCGAAGGACATCGCTGACTCTTACCACTTTTCCTACTTTTCCCACTTTTGGACTTTTTCCTTTTGCCTTTCCTCGTCCGCACGCTGTCGCCGAAGCTTTAGCGCAGGCGCCCATAGCCGCAGGCGTAGGCGGATGCCTTTTTACTTCTGCCTTTTTACTTCTGCCTTTTTACTTCCCCTCCGGCATATGCCCCGTATACCCTCTCCGCACCAGCTCTTCGGCGGCGGCCATCACCTCCGGCGGGATCTCCTCCGGCACCTGGAAGCCCCGGGCCGGATAATCCCGGATCCGGTAAAGATCGCCTACCATGATGTCGATCACCTGCGCCATGGGGATCTCATCATTGGGATAATCCTCAAAAGGGATCTGCGGGGAGGTGACGGTGATCTCCACCGCCGCCCCCGGCCACTGTTGGAGGAATGTCGCCCGCGTCCTGCGCTCCATGTAGGGTTTCTGCACCAGGATCAGCCTGCCGGGCTGCAGTCCTTTTTCACGGAGCAGATGGTAACCAAACCGTATGTTCTCACCCGTGTTGGTCGCTTCCGGCTCGACAAGGAGATGTTCCCGCGGCACACCCCGTTCCAGGGCCAGGGCCGCAAAACGCTCAGCCTCCGTCACGGGCCAGTCCTGCGTGAGAGCTCCCCGCCGGCCGGAGAAAAGGATATACGGCGCCAGCCCCTGCCGGTAGAGCTCCACCGCCCGGTGCGCTACACGCAGGTCGTGACTGCCCAGGACAAAGATCACATCGGAAGGGACAGGGACCTGATGCAGTTGATGATAATCCCACAGGATCTTCGCCAGACGGAGATCCTCAGGACCGGGAAAGGATGAGGGGGCAGAGTGCATATCAGGATCTTATGTCAGTGTCCTGGACACCTTTTTTTTCATCTTCTTGTTGGCCTTCAGGTAGAGCAGGATGCTGTTGAGGATCAGGTTACGGAAAGGCCCGCTCTTGATAAGAATACCAAGGAACTTGTGCTGTATGGCATTGTACCGTATGATCTGGTCGATCTCCGGGAAGGTATCCCTTTTTTTCAGGATCTTGTCGGCCACCGCCCTGCCCGAGACCAGAGCCTGGTAGATACCTTCGCCGGTAAGCCCTGATGCCAGCCCGGCCGCCTCGCCGGCGAGGAAAACCGGATCAAAATCCCACCCGCGGTAATCATAACTGATGGGATAGCTCTCATACACCGCCCCGCTGACATCCAGACCGTTCTTCTCCAGCCATTTATAAAAACGTTTCTTCATCCACTGGGGAGAGACATAACGTGCATCCCCTCCGGTGCCAACCACCAACTCATCCTTGTGGGGGAAGATCCAGCCGTACCACGAATGAAAATACCGGCCGTTCATGTGGATCTCGAAACGGGGACCGTCATGCCAGGGGATGCGGTATTGCAGGGTGAAGATCTTCTTCTCCACCGGCAGCTGCAGATATTTTCTGACGAGGGAGTTCTGCCCGTCAGCGCCTACCAGATAACGGTAGCCTATTTTCTCCCCGCCGGCAACGACCACATGGTCTTTTTCGATCTGCTGCACCCGCACGCCGGTGCGTACCTCAATGCCCCGCTCCCGCACCCGCTCTGCCTGCCAAGCGCCCAGCCGCTTACGGTCAACGGTAAAGAGCACCGGCTTGGGATGTTGCGTCCTCATCTCCACGAGAGGTGCTTTCAGCACTGACTCGTGCATGCGCACCTCTATCAGGTCGTCCGGCACAGGCAACAACTCCAGGTCTTTCTCCGTAAGTCCCCCCGCACATACCTTGTCTCCCGGCACATCGTTCTTCTCCACCACCAGCACACGCAGATCGCTTCCCGCGAGGTGCTCGGCACAAAAAAGACCGGCCGGGCCGGCGCCGATGATCAGCACATCATATTTTTCCATACAGCTCTTTTGATAACAATCCCCAAAAATATAAATATTTCCTTTTGCAGGGGAAAAACGGATTGTATACTTTTAACCCTCTTTTGACGTTGATTAACTAACGGATTTTGCCTGCAGAGGATGAGACATCTTTTAACATTTTTATTCTTTCTTTTTTTGTCCCTCACCCCGGGCTCACTCGTTGCCCAGACGGGAGGGACGAGGGTGTATCGTTTCCTCGACCTGCCTTACAGCAGCCGTGTGGCAGCCCTGGGCGGCAAGATCACCTCCATGCCCGCCGAAGATCTCAACTTTGCCTTCTCCAACCCGGCCCTGCTGGGGGAGGCTGTCAACAATAATATCATCCTCAATTATATCAACTACTTTTCCGATATCAACTTCGGCAGTGTGGGCTATGCTTTCCGTACCCCCCTGCCGGTGTATTTTGCTGCCGGGATGCAGTACATCAACTACGGCAGCTTCACGGCTGCCGACGAGACCGGCACGATCACCGGCACCTTTTCGGCCGCCGAATATATCTTTCATCTCTCTGCCTCTTACAGCCTCCTGGACAGCATGCTGTCGGTGGGGGTCAGCCTCAAACCCCTCCTCTCGGTATTGGAAAGGTACCAGTCGTTCGGGTTGGTGATGGACCTGGGGGCTTCCTATCACACCCGTGATGAGCTGTTCACCGCCTCACTCCTTTTGCGCAACATGGGTTTCCAGGTAACCCCTTATGTGAAAGGCCGCCGTGAGCCGGTACCTTTCGAGATACGCGCAGGGCTGTCGGCCAAACTGCGACACGCCCCTTTCCGCTTCGTCCTCACCCTGCAGGACCTGCAAAAACCTAACCTCCTCTATCCTTATCCCGAGAACCCGGAGGATCCCGATGCCACTTTTCCCGAAAAAAAAGAATATTCCGGCATCGGCCGTTTTGCCGAGAATGCCATGCGTCACACCATCCTGGGGCTTGAATTCATTCCGGTAAAGAGTTTCGTCGTGAGCATAGGATACAACTACCGCCGCCGCAAAGAGCTGCAGGTGCCGGCACGTGCCGGCATGGTGGGCTTCTCCATAGGCGCCTCCCTGCGACTGAAAAAGTTCAGCATCAGTTACGGCCGCGCCACCTACCACCTCGCCGGCGCCTCCAACCACATCTCCTTCTCCACCAACCTGAAAAACCTCTTCCCGGGAAGAGAGTTGTAACGGTTTGTGGTTAGTGGTTAGTAGTTTGTGGTTTTCACGCATTCAAGCATTCACTCATTCAAACATTCCCTCTTCTAGTTTCATATTTCTTATCTTTGCTCCAAACCTCATCTTTATGCCTGCTCCTTCCCTCATCATCGCCGTCGACGGCTACTCCTCCTGCGGCAAGAGCACTTTTGCCAAAGCCATTGCCCGCTGGCTCGGCTACACTTATATTGACAGCGGAGCAATGTACCGCGCCGTCACCCTCTATGCCATGGAGAACGGCATCATCGGAGAGAAGGGTCTCGACAGGGAAAAGCTCATCGCTGCCCTGCCGGAGATAAGGATCTCTTTTGAACAGGACCCCGCCACCGGCTCTTCGGTGACCCTCCTCAACGGCCGCAATGTAGAAGGGAAAATACGCAGCCTGGAAGTGTCGCGGTGGGTGAGCGAGGTAAGCCGCATCCGCGAGGTGCGGGAATATCTGGTACAGCAGCAGCGCCGTCTGGCCGGCCACGGTGGTGTGGTCATGGACGGCCGCGACATAGGCACCGTGGTCTTCCCCGACGCCGACATCAAGATCTTCATGACCGCCCGCCCCGAAGTACGGGCACAACGCAGATACAAAGAACTGAAAGAGAAAGGGATGGAGATCACTTTCGAAGAGGTGCTGGAGAACGTCAGAGAAAGAGACCGTATCGATTCGGGGCGGGAGGTGAGCCCTCTGAAAAAAGCGGACGACGCCCTCCTCCTGGACAACTCCGATATGAGCGTCGAAGAACAGATGGAATGGATCAAAGAAGTGATC
>WFRO01000340.1 GCA_015486475.1 Bacteroidales bacterium | reverse complement strand
TATGACTACTGAATGACTACCGTATGACCACCGTATGACTACCGTATGACCACTGAATTACCCTCGAATGACAAACACAAAAAGGTTTATCAACATGGATTCGAATACCTCTGAAGAGGCAAAGCGGTATCTTGAGCTGGCGCGGGAATACGGGACGCCGCTGTATGTCTATGACGCCCATATCATCCGGGAGCAGGTGCAGCTTTTCCGGAAAGCTTTTGAACCGTTACCCGTCCGCATCTTCTATGCGGCCAAGGCCCTGACCAACCTCTCCGTGCTGAAGCTGATGCGCCATCTGGGGCTGGGGCTCGACACCGTCTCGCCGGCAGAGATACAAATGGGCCGGATGGCCGGCTTCACCCCTGAGGAGATGCTCTTCACCCCCAACATGGTCGCCTTCGAAGAGATCCGGGAGGCCTTCGATATGGGCATCACGATCAATATCGAGAACCTGAGCAACCTGGAGAAACTGGGCCGTGCCTACGGGTCAGAGGCAAAGTGTTTTATCCGGATCTCTCCCGGCTTTATCACAGAGAAGGAGAGCCCGGAAAGGCAAGAGTGGCAGAAACGCTCCAAGTTCGGGATCCCCCTCTCCCAATGGCAGGAGATGAAACAAATAGTCCACCGTTACGGTATCACCGTGGTGGGTCTTCACATGCATGCCAGTCATGTGGTCATGGAGCCGGAGCTCTTCCGCCGGGGTGCTGCCATCCTGTTCGGTCTGGCGAGTGAGTTCCCCGGCCTTTGTTATCTGGATTTCGGGGGAGGCTACAACATCCCCGGCAGGCATGATGCTCCGGAGACCGACCTGTCCGTGTTGGGGAACATTCTGCGGCAGCTGTACAGCGAGAACCGGGAACACGGCCTCTCCCCGGAGATATGGTTCGAGCCGGGACGTTACCTGGTGGCACGTGCCGGCACCCTCCTGGTGACCACCAGGATCGTGAAAGAAAAGAACGGCGTCCTCATGGCAGGCACCGACTCCGGTTTCAACCACCTCCTGCGTCCCATGCTGTACGGTGCCTGGCATGACATTGACAACCTCTCCCACCCCGGAGGCCGGCCGGTGCTGACGGATGTTTACGGTAACCTCTGTGAGCAGGATCCTTTTGCCACCGACCGGGAGAT
Source organism: Bacteroidales bacterium (assembly GCA_015486475.1). Taxonomy (GTDB): domain Bacteria; phylum Bacteroidota; class Bacteroidia; order Bacteroidales; family VadinHA17; genus DRPN01. The sequence continues at coordinate 2,757 of WFRO01000340.1, read as the reverse complement.
CCCGGAGATCCGGGAGGGTGATGTCCTGGCCCTCCGCGATGCAGGAGGATACGGTTTCATGATGTCCTCGCAGTACAACTCGCGCTACCGGCCGGCCGAGGTCATGCTCATCAACGGAGAGGATTATCTCATCCGGCGCCGGGAGACCCTGGATGATCTGACCCGTAACCAGATTATCGCGGATATTCCTTCCGGTTTTTAAACAGTTTCCTTATATTTGAGGAACAAACCTTTTCACCCATGGGAAAACTGATCGGAATACTCACGGCGGGGGGTGACACTCCCGGACTGAATGCGGCCATACGTGCCATCGGCAAGGCGGCCATCAGCGTATACGGTATGGAGGTCATCGGCTTCAGGGATGGTTTCCGCGGTCTGATGGAGAACCGCTTCATCGAGCTGGACAGCAAAGCGCTCTCGGGCATCCTCACCGCCGGCGGCACCATCCTGGGCACCAGCCGTGACAAGCCCCACAAGATGCTGGTGGGGGGCCGGATCATGGACATGACCGACGTGATCGTGGACAACTACCACAAGAACCACCTGGATGCGCTGGTGTGTCTGGGCGGCGGCGGTACCCAGAAAAATGCCTACCACCTGTACAAGCACGGGATGAACATTGTCACCCTGCCCAAGACCATCGACAACGACGTCGCGATGACCGACATCACCTTTGGTTTTGACACGGCTCTGGGCATTGCCACGGAGGCCATCGACCGGTTGCACAGCACGGCCCACTCCCACCACCGCATCATCGTGGTGGAGATCATGGGACACCGCGCCGGCTGGCTGGCACTGGGCGCCGGCGTATCGGGAGGTGCTGACGTGATCCTCATCCCCGAGATCCCTTATGATGTAAATACCATCGTTGAGTCGATCCTGGCGCGCAGCCGCGCCGGCAAGAACTTCAGCATCGTGGCCATCGCCGAAGGATCCCTTTCAAAGGAGATGTACAACCTGCGGCAGGAACTGGAGCAACGACTGAATGATACGGAGGACGAAAAGGGAAAAGAGCATATCAGGCACGACCTGAAAGACCTGGACACCCTGCACTCGAACAACACCATGCGCCTGGCGAAGGAGCTGGAGAACCTCACCGGCCTGGAGTCGCGGGTCACCATCCTGGGCCATTTGCAGCGGGGCGGGTCTCCTTCGGCTGCCGACCGGTTGCTGGCCACCCGCCTGGGTACCGCCGCCGCCCGTCTTATCGCCGAGGGCAAATTCGGGGTCATGGTAGCCTCCAAAGGGAAGAACGCCATACCGGTATCCCTGAAAAAAGTGGTGGAAAAAAAGAAAACCGTCCCTCCCGATCATCCGTGGATCGAGAGCGCCCGTTTTGTGGGCACCTGCATGGGGGACACCAACCCGCCGGCCTGATCAGTCCTTCCGGGTATGCTTTTCAGGGGCTTTGGGGTAACGTATGCGGGCATGGTAAATATTGATCAGCCGCTTCCGGAAGATCTCCTTGACCGTGGTGATATCCTTGAAAGTGATGGGGGCCTCGTTGAACTGACCCTCCCTGAACTGGTAATCGATGATGCTCTCCACCAGCTTGCCCAGCTCTTCTTCCGAATAGTCCCTGAGGCTGCGGGAGGCCGCTTCCACAGAGTCGGCCATCATCAATACGGCAGTCTCACGGGTGAACGGCTTCGGTCCGGGATAGGTGAAGTCAGCCCCTTCGGATTCCTTATCGGGATACTTCCGGATGAAATTACGGTAGAAATACTGCACCTTGGTGGTGCCGTGGTGCGTCCGTATAAAATCAATGATCTGCCGCGGCAGGTTATGTTTCCGGGCGATCTCCACGCCTTTCTCCACGTGACTGATGATCACGGCAGCGCTCTCCTTGTCCGTCAGGGAGTCATGCGGATTGATGCCGTCGGTCTGGTTTTCCGTAAAATAGATAGGTTTGTCCATCTTCCCGATATCATGATAGAGAGCACCCGCCCGGATCAGCAGCATATTGCCGCCGATGGCACGTATAGCCTCCTCCGACAGGTTGGCCACCTGCAGGCTGTGCTGGAAAGTGCCGGGCGCTTTCTCGGCCAGCTCGCGCAACAGTGGCTGGTTGGTATCGGCCAGCTCCACCAGGGTGGCATCAGAGAGGAACCCGAAGGTCTTCTCAAAGATATAGATCAGCGGATAAGATAACAACACCAGGAAAGCATTGCCGGCAAACCACATGTAGTTGACCCAGTTGATATTCTTCAGGCTTCCCTCCTGGATCATGGTATAACCCAGATACACGATAGCGTAGCTGAGGAAGACCATCACCGAAGCCATGATGAACTTGTTGCGCCGGTATATGTTCGTCAGGGAGATGATCGCCATGATCCCGGCGATGAAGTTCATATAGAGGAACTCGAAGGAGTTGGGAGCCATGAAGCCCACGAGCAGCAGCAGGATCATATAGATGAAGAGCGCCAGCCGGGCATCGTAGAACGTCCGGATGATGATAGGCACGATCACCAGCGGCACCAGGAAATAGCTGAGGCTGTTGCTGGAGATGATCCAGCGGGAGAGGGCCACGAAAAGGACAATGATAAAAAAGATGAACAGCATGTCCTTGTTGCGGGCAAAGACATACGTGCGGTAGTACATCAGGAAAAGGAACAGGATCAGGAAAGTGATGGTGATCAGCAATACCTGTCCTCCCAGGATGAGGAAGAAGTTGGCCGAAGCGCCCAGCCGTTTTTCATACTCTGTCTTCAGCGACTCGAGGATCTGGTAAGTATGGGCATTGACGATCTCGCCCCT
>WFRO01000339.1 GCA_015486475.1 Bacteroidales bacterium | reverse complement strand
TCGGCTATGGTCTTTGTGGGCTTTTGACAGGAAGTCGTCAAAAATGCCAGGAATGCGAAGGAAAGAATATATTTCATCATGAGATTAGGGATTTAGAGGTCATTCGGTGGTCATTCAGTGGTCATACAATAGTCATACAATAGTCATACAATAGTCATACAATGGCCATTAGGCTGCTATGCAGCCGAAATTAGTTCGGGCTACGCCCTCACGAAATCAGCTCCCTTCGGTCGCGAAATTTATCCCGACGGGTCGGGATGACATTAGGTAGTATCTAATCCATCATTCCATCATTCCATCATTCCAATTTAGCTTCATCCTTCGTCCGCCGTAGTCCCGACAGAACGGGACGAAGGCGGAGCTTTATCGCTTCATCGCATCATCGCATCATCGCTTCATTCCATATCTTCCGACGCCGGCGGTGCATCCTCCTCGCGGCTTCCCCATTCCTTGTTGGGATAAGGTCCCATCTGCAGTTGCAGGGTGCCGCCTTTCATCAGGGTTTCGTGGGTGAACCAGGGCTTGTCCAGTTTTTCGCCATTCAGTTTGGCGGATTGGATGTACTTGTTCTCCGGCGCATAATTCTCCGCCACGATCCTGAATTTCTTCCCGTTGGCCAGCCGGATCGTCACCTCGCGGAATACCGGGCTGCCGATCGTATAGACTGGAATGCCTGGGGTTACGGGGTAAAAACCCATCATTGAGAATACGACAAAGGCAGACATGCCGCCGCCGTCCTCATCACCGGGGATCCCGAAGATATAGTCAGGGAACCAGGCATCCAGCAGGAAACGGATATGTTTCTGCGTTTTCCAGGGGGCTCCGCTGTAGTTATACAGATAAGGGATGTGGAAAGAGGGCTCGTTGCCCATGGAGAACTGCCCCACCATGCCCGTGCCGTCGGGGAACCGGGCGAAGTACTGGTATTTCGTCCTGCCCAGGCTCTGCCGGAAGAGATGATCGAGCTGTCCGGTGAAAGCTTCCCTGCCTCCTTTCAGGCGGATCAGCCCCTTAATATCCTCCTGCACCTGCCAGGCATAGGTATAGCCGTTGTTCTCATCGTAATAATCCCGACCGCCGGGACCACCGTCCCAGCCCGGATCAATATCGATCCAGTGGCCTTCGGCATCTTTGGGCATGAAGAGCTTCATGTCGGGTTTGTAAAGGTTGCGGTAGTTATGGGCCTGACCGATAAAATACTGAAAGTCTTTCTTTTTCCCCAGCTCTTTGGCCATCTCCGCCAGGGCCCAGTCGTCATAGCTGGCGCCCAGCGTTACGGCCACGGCCTGCCGCCGCTCAAAGGGATGTACCTGCGGCACGGTCTCTTTCCCGCCGGGATGCAACGCCGGGTAATAGCCATGTTCCCGGTAAAAAGTATCCAGAGAGGTGGCCGGACCGTTGCGCCAGGGCAGCAGCGTGGCTTCGGTGGCATTCTTGCGCATGCCCTCATAGGCTTTCTCCGCATCAAAACCTCTCAGCCCTTTTCGCCAGGCATCCAGAAAATAAATAGTAGAATGAAAACCGTTCATGGCAGGGTTGTCTTTATACAACAAAGGGAACTGCGGCATCCATCCCGACTGTTCGTACATATCCACATAAGAGCGCAACATATTGGTCTCCAACGCTGTGTCAAGGATCATGCGCAGGGGATGAAGGGCCAGGTATGTGTCCCAGATCCAGTCATCCACGTAAAATTCATGATCTGCTTTGTGTACCTGATGATCATAGGCGCTGTAGTAGCGGCCGTCTTCGGTGATATCGACCATCCTTTCGTAGCAGCGATAGAGGGCCGTATAAAAGACACGACGCTGCTGCGGCGTGCCTCCTTTCACCCGGATGCTGCCCAGCTTATCTTTCCATACTGTTTTCGTGGCATCGGCCAGCTTCATGAAATCCCAGCCGGGGATCTCTTCTTCCAGGTTCTTCTTAGCCTGCTCCGGACTGATAAAGGAGAGGCCATATTTGAACATGATCGTGGTGGAAGTACTCCCGTCAAAGGAGACGAGCAACACCGGCAGGGTGCGGCTGCTTTTCCTGCGTTCATTGACAACGGTCAAC
>WFRO01000338.1 GCA_015486475.1 Bacteroidales bacterium | reverse complement strand
GTAAGCCATCATGGCTGACATGGCCTCGGGGGTGAAGACCGGCTTTTTCTCACCGGCGAAATGCCGGACGAAATAATCGGTCAGCAGCGGGATGTCGTCTCTGCGTTCCCGGAGGGGGGGGATGGTGAAAGGGATGACGTTGAGCCTGTAGTACAGGTCTTTGCGGAAAGAGTTCTGTCTGACGATCTCTTCGAGCGGCACTTTGGAGGCGGAGATGATCCTTACATCCACAGCAATGGGCCGGGCGCCGCCGACACGCCGGAACTGCCGGCTTTCCAGGAAACGCAGCAGCTTGATCTGCATATCGATGGGTACGTCGTCGATATCGTCGAGGAAAATGCTCCCCGTATGGGCCAGCTCGAACAGTCCTTTTTTGCTTTCCCGGGCGCCTGTATAAGCTCCTTTCTCATGGCCGAAGAGCTCACTGGCCAGCAAATCGGGGGGGATGGCCGAGAGACTGATCTTGATCAGGGGATGGGTGCTGCGGTCGCTGGTCCTGTGGATATACTCGGCCAGGATCTCTTTTCCCACGCCGGTCTCGCCGACAAGCAGAATGGATGAAGAAGTGTTTACCACCCTGTCGATGCGGCTGATCATAGTCCGCATCGCTTCGTTCTGTGTGATGATATGGACAGAACCGGGTGGCGTCATAAGCCTGTTTTTAAGAAGTATATCTCCTCAGCAGGATTATCCTCCGGCAGGATCTTTCTCCGGAAGATCTCCCATTTCCCGCAGCGCTTCCAGGGTAAGCTTCGCTTCCTCTTCATCGATCCGGCTCAGTGCCATACCTACATGGGCAAGGATATAATCTCCCGTCACGACCTCCTCCGGAAGCCATTGTATACAAATATCGGTGACCATGCCGTCAAAATCGACCTTCGCCATTTTCATTTCAGGGTCAGAATCATCGATCGAGATGATCCTGCCGGGTACTGCCAGACACATAAGCCGGATCTTTTATTTGCACTAAAAGTAACAAAAAAATAAGTAAAAGACCATGATAAAATGCAGTTTTCGGGCAACCTGCCCGTTTGTTCTTATCCGGTGTGTGCTGATATGATCTCACGGATCTCCTTTTCGATCAGGGGCAGTTTCTCTTTCAATACGGGAGAGATCCCGGTAGTCAGCTCGTTGCCGGGATCTATAGCCAGGGTGATCAGGTAGATCTCCGGCAGGGTGTCCAGGATCGTTGCCGACTCGATGAGGTCTTTCAGCCCGATGTCGTGTGCTCCCAGTGTGCGCGGGAATTCGGAGGAATAGCGGGGCTTCCTGACACGCAGGGTTCCCGGGGGCGTGCCGTCGGCCGTAGCGTCGATGATGATCACCGGGTCATATTCCTCCAGGAACGGGAGCAGGTTAAAACCACCCGTGCCCCCGTCCAGGATATGCACCTTTTCGGGGAAAGCCTGCTGCTGCAGATATTTTGCCGCATGGATCCCTATCCCTTCATCTCCCATCAGGTAATTGCCGATGCCCAGGACCAGTATCCCCTTTTTGCCGGGTTGTGACCGCATGTTATATGAAATGTTTCACGTAATATACACAACCTCCCGGAAAAGAAAAAATTTATTGTGGAAACGGCTAAAAAATGAATAATTTAGATGTAAAATTTTACTGCGGATCATAATTTTCAGTTATGAAAGAGCAAAGAAGCGGTTTCAGGGCCTTCTCATTCTGGGGCATTCTCATTGGCATTGTTCTTTTTCTTTTGGTTTGGTTCTTTCTGGACCTGGAGCCGGGGCATCCCGAGGTGACACGTACCCTGGCCGTGGCTACGCTGATGGCTACCTGGTGGGTGACCGAGGCGGTGCCGCTGGCGGTGACAGCCCTGTTGCCGGTGGTGCTCTTTCCCCTGATGGGCATCATGAACGGCAAAGCGGTCTCATCCACCTATTTCAATCATATCATCTTCCTTTTCCTGGGAGGGTTTATGGTAGCGCTGGCCATGGAGAAATGGAACCTGCACAAGCGTATCGCCCTGCGTATTATGATGCTGGTGGGTGTGGGGCCGGGCCGCATCCTGCTGGGGTTTATGATAGCCTCCGCTTTCCTGTCCATGTGGATATCCAATACGGCCACGACCATGATGATGCTGCCGATCGCACTCTCCATCATCCTGGAGCTGGAGCATGATGTTCCGGAAGAGGAGATCTCCCGTTATTCGGTGGCCATTTTCCTGGGCATTGCCTATGCTGCTTCGATAGGAGGGCTGGCCACCCTGGTGGGTACCCCACCTAACCTGGTACTTGTGAAACAACTCAATATCCTTTTTCCCGGTGCACCGGATATCTCTTTCAGCGAATGGATGATCCTGGGTTTACCTATCAGTCTGACCATGCTGGTGATCGCCTGGACACTGCTTTATTTCATGTACCGGCCCCGCCGGCCCTGGGAAGGGGTGTCGGTCAACACTTTCCGGGAAGAGTATAAAAAACTGTCGGGGTGGAGCTATGAAGAGAAGGTGGTAGTATCCCTGTTCACGTTGCTGGCCCTTTTATGGCTCACCCGGGCAGGGATCACCTTTGGCAGCTTTACCATCCCCGGCTGGTCCCGTCTTTTCGGTCATCCCGAATATATCAACGACGGTACGGTGGCGGTGACCATCGCAGTCATCCTGTTCCTCATCCCTTCAAAAAGCAGGCCCGGCGACCGTATCCTCGACTGGGCTACGGCCAACCGGCTGCCCTGGAACATGATCATCCTTTTCGGCGGGGGCTTTGCCCTGGCCAAGGGGTTTGAGGTGTCGGGCCTGTCGGTATGGTTCGGCGAGTCGCTGAAGTGGATCGGACAGTTTGGGAATGTGGTGATCCTGCTCTCCATCATCACGATGATGTCGTTCCTGACGGAGCTCACCTCCAATACGGCTTCCACGCAGATGCTGTTGCCTGTCTTCGCGGCCCTGGCCGTGAGCATAGGCATGAACCCCCTGCTGATCATGGTGCCGGTGACCATGGCCGCCTCGCTGGCTTTCATGCTGCCCACGGCCACTCCGCCCAACGCCATTGTCTTCGGCAGCGGCCGGATCCGCATACAGACCATGATACGCACCGGCTTCTGGCTGAACATGGCCGGGGTGCTGACCATCTATTTCTATATCCATCTCCTGGGGATGGGCGCCATGCATCTCCACGGCCTGGCCCTGCCGGACTGGGCGGTGCTGAAGTGAGTGTCCGGTTTCCGTTCATGGAGTCCCTGACAGGACGAAATCATAGATGCCTGATGCCACGGAAAACATGAGATGATCGTTTTGTGCTTTGCCACTACTGATCCCTGCATCTCCGGTAATAAAGGCATTGTTCTTCCATATCGCCCTGCCGTTTTCGGTGACGGTTACATTTTGAAAAGACAAGATGGGGATATGGACGGAGGCATCGGTATTTGCGGGGATCTTAACATGCAGGCAGAGGG
>WFRO01000337.1 GCA_015486475.1 Bacteroidales bacterium | reverse complement strand
TTGGAGTATCGAGTATCGAGTTACGGGTTTTTAGTTAACGGCTCTTGGTTCTTGGTTCTTGGTTCGTCGTTCCCAGGATTTTTTTCCCGCAATGTACACAACGACCCTCTTCATCCAGCCCGGTGATGCGGGTGGTATAGCCCGAGCGTTCTATGACTGTATGGCCGCATTGCGGGCATACCGTATCCTGGCCCACACCCAGTGAGGCCACATTCCCGAGAAATACATAGTCCAGCTTGCGGGAGGCAATGTCGAAGAACTTCTGCAGGGTGCTCAGGGGGGTAGGAGCATTGTGGAGCTTCCACGCAGGAAAATAACGGGAGATATGCAGGATCGTCTCCCGTCCCAGTTCCCGGACGATCCAGTCGGTCATCGCCTCGAACTCCTCCACGTCATCATTGAGCTCCGGGATCACGAGGTTGGTGATCTCCAGATGCCTGCCCGAGGCGCGTATGGCCTTCAGGGCCTCCAGCACCGGCTGCAGCCTGGAGCGTGTGTATTTTTTGTAAAAGTTCTCATTGAACCCTTTCAGGTCGACGCTGAATGCATCGGTAAAGCGGATCATATCTTCCAGCGGCTCCGGGTTAACATATCCGTTGGTCACCATAACGTTCTTCAATCCTTTTTCCCGGGCCAGCAGAGCCGTATCCTTCACATATTCATACCAGATGACGGGTTCGTTATAGGTGTAGGCGATGCCGATATTGTCCTCTACCCGCAGGGCTGCGCTCACCGCCTCTTCAGGGGAGAGCTTGCGAAGGGGTATCTCTTCGACGTTAGCCTGTGAGATCTCCCAGTTCTGGCAGAAGATGCAGTGCAGGTTACAGCCGGCCGTGCCCAGTGAGAGGATGGGCCTCCCGGGGTAAAAGTGATACAGGGGTTTCTTTTCTACCGGATCCACATGCATGGCAGAAACAAGACCGTAATTCTCGGCGATCAGCCGGCCGTTGACATTGCGGCGCACCTTGCAGGCCCCTCTTTTCCCGTTGGCGATAATACAATTGTCAGGACAGAGATGACATTCTGTCTTCCCGTCGTCCCGTGTGTGGTAGAAACCGGCTTCTTTCATGGCTATTCAAGTTTTAAACGCAGTTCCTCAATACTCTCTTTTGACCCTACGACTGTCAGCACATCACCCACCCGCAGCCGTGTGAACCCTGTGGAGATGATCATCTGGCCGCGGCGGCGTGTGGCCAGGATCAGGATGTCAGAGGGCAGATCGAGATGTCTGAGCGAGACACCGTGGAGGCTGCGGTTGCGCAGGACGATGTCGGCCGTATCCTGGTCGGGTGCATGACCCAGCAGCAGCGACGTGGCGTTGGGTGCCCTCACCATGTGGTCCAGCAGGCTCACGATGGCTGTCGAAGGATCGACGATCAGCGCCCCCAGCTGGTAGAATCGGTCGAAGTTCTTCCGCTCATTGAGCCGTACCACCAGGTTGGGTGTGCCGAAATGCTCGTAGGCCATCTCACAGATCCTGTAATTTTCCTCGTCGGTCTTCATCGTCACGATCGCTTCGGCCTTGTCAGCCCCCACACGCTCCAGGCTCTCCTTCGTGATCTCCCGCTCATACACCAGTCCTACGTTCCCGATCTTCGGATCTTTCAACCGGGGCTGGTCGGTGACCAGTCTTACAGACCAGTTTTGAGACGACAATTGCCGTGCCAAAGCGAGCGACTGAGCCTCATAACCGAAGATCACCGCTTCATGGTCCTCGATGATCTCACCGTGGGCTTTCACATGATGCTCTCCGGCGATCTGGATGGCCCATTTGAAGAGGGCAGGGCCGATGAGCTGGTTCAGGATGATCGTGCCGATAAGGATGGTGCCCAGTTGGTAGCTCCAGGTGTGCCCTTCTCCCATGATCACGGTGATCAGTCCCAGGCTCACGCCCGCCTGCGTGACGAACGGCATCCACATGATATTGCGGTATCGCACCGGATCCCCCGACAGGGCCGACCCGATCCAGGAGCCAATGAACATCAGGACGAGGCGCAGGAAGAACAGCAACACTGCGAGCGTCCATACCTTGAACAGGAACTCCCAGGAGATGGAAGCGCCGATGAGCGTGAAAAAGGCGGCGTAGATATAGGGCATGGCCTTTTCCAGCATGTCGTTGAACTCGCGGCGGTATCGCGTGAAGTTGGAGAGATAGAAACTGGCGATAATATTGATCAGCAGGGGCTCTATATAAAAATCCATCCCCCACATGCGGCGGGAATAATGACGCAGCCATTCGGAGAAAAGATAGATGCCGAAGCCGAGACCCAGCATGAAGAGGATGCGTATGCCCTGCGGTAGCCGTATGCCCATGGTGAACTGCAATACTTTCCCCAGCAGGAGGCCCAGAGCAAAGGAGGCCAGCAGTTCGGCCAGCAGAATGACCACCACCAGCAGCCGGAACTGCTCATCATTGAGCAAGACCTCGTTGAAAGAGAAGACCAGCGCGAAAATGAGAATGCTGGACACATCGATCAGTATCGTTGTGCCCAGGGAGGTCTGGGTAAAAGGCCCCCGGGCCCTCAGTTCGTTGATGACGGCAATGGTTGAGGCCGGGGAACGGGCGATGGAGATCACGCCCGTGAGCAGGGAGATCGCTACACGCGCCTCGACAGGCAGCCCCCGCGTGAAAGAAATGACCGAGGAGAGCAGATAAAAAACAATGCTGCCCACACCGAAGATGATGATCACCTGCACCAATGAAAGAGTGAAAATACTCCTGCGCCTTTCCCTGAACTCGCTGATATGTAGCTCGGCCCCTGCTGCAAAAGCAATGAACACCAAAGCGATCTCATTGATGAAACCCAGCCTGTCGATGGCTTCGGAAGGAATGAAATTGAAAACGTAAGGTCCGATAAGGATCCCCATGACGATCAATCCCGTGATCAGGGGCAGACGGATGTGAGCAAAAAATCCGGCCAGCCGGTTGGCCGAGATCAGCAAAAACAAAAAAGCCGCCGTCAGATAGATTATGTCCAGATACTCCTTCATATCTTCTCTTTTGTCCTGTTCCTGCCACGCAACGGAAAAATACAGGCCCTTTTGCGGGTTGGCATTTGCTATCAAAGGCTAAAGATAGAATTTTAAGGAAAAATTTTGCAGATTCGTCACTTTTTTTGATATATTTGTCAAAATGAGTAGTTCATACTTATTTAAATCAATTTAGGTATAGAAAACCCTATGATCTATAATTTCTCAAACTTTAAAACCATACTGGAACCATGAGATTCAAGGGCTTTGTGTTGCTGATCGTCTTGTCTTTTTCAGGCTTGCTGGTGCTTAACAATTGCGTGCGTAAACAGAAAGAGAAGAAGGCAGAGGAGGAAGTTAAAGTATCTGTGGAAGCCGGGAACAACGCCAGTCCTTATAATATTCTGACCCCGGAAGAGCAAAAAGAAGGATGGAAACTTCTGTTCAACGGGAAAGACCTTGCCGGATGGAAAGGGTATAACATGGATACCGTACCGGATAACTGGGGTGTGGAAAATGATTGTATGGTCTGTTTGGGAAGAGGCAGTGACAAGCACGGTGATATCATCACCGTGGATGAATTCGGGGATTTTGACCTGCGGCTGGAATGGAAGATCTCCCCGGGAGGCAACAGCGGCATTTTCTACCATGTGGTGGAAAGTCCCGAATATCCGACCCCCTATGCCACAGGACCCGAATACCAGTTGATCGATCAGCTGGGATGGAAAGGAAAACTGGCCGATTGGCAGACCACAGGGGCCAACTATGCCATGGACCCGCCGGAACACGCCAAAATAAAACCTGCGCTCGAATGGAATACAGCCGAGATCGTGGTCAAAGGCCCGCACGTGGTGCATTATCTCAATGGCAGCAAGGTCGTGGAATATGACCTCTGGACAGACGAGTGGAAAGAGAAGGTGAAGAATTGCAAATGGAAAGATTATCCTGCTTACGGGCTGGCCAAAAAAGGCCATATCGGCCTGCAGGATCATGGCAGCAAGATCTGGTTCCGTAACATCAGGATCAAACGGTTGTGAGGGAAGAATGGAAGGATTAATTCGAATGCCGAATACCGAACACCGAATTTCGAATGATGAATTTTGATTTTTGAATTTTGATTTCTGATTTTTCAATCATTCACTCATTCAAACATTCATTCATTTATTCCACCCAGCATCCAGCACCCAGTACCCAGCACCCAGCACATTAATTTCTACTGAATGACTACCATATGACTACTGAATGACAATTGTATGACAGAATAAAACAGAATAAAGAAGAAGGATCCTGTTTTCTTTCTGAAGCAAAATATAGAGGCCGCCGGCCTCTTTTTCTTTTGTTTCAGGTATCATGATACCGATACTTTTTTATTTTTGTGCCTTTAACCCCATAATTCCCCAACCATGTCAAAAAAAGTGATCTCCCTGACTTTTTTCTTTGCTTCTTTTTTTCTGTTTTTACTCCCGTCACCCTTAACGCGTGCTGCTGATGTGCCTGTGCCGGAGTCTTTTTTCGGTTTCGTTCCGGGCAGTGACAGGAACCTGATCGACTACGAGCAGTTGATCGCCTATCTTCAGAAAGTGGATGAGGCTTCTCCCCGGATGAAGATGGTCACTATTGGCAAGAGCCCTATGGGCCGGCCGATGTACATTGCTTTTTTCTCTTCCGAAGAGAACCTCAATAATCTCAGCCATCTGCAGGAGATCAACCGCAAGCTGGCCCTGGATGCCACGCTCAGTGATGCGGAGCAGAAGCAGCTGATCAGGGAAGGCCGGGTTTTTGTGGCAGCGACCCTATCCATGCACAGTGATGAGGTGGGACCGTCGCAGGCAGCCCCGCTGGAGGCTTATGAGCTTACGACCAGCAACGATCCCGAAAAAACCGCATGGCTCGATAAGGTGGTCTACATGATGGTCCCCTGTCATAATCCCGACGGGATGGACCTGGTGGTGAAGAACTACAGAAAATACAAGGGAACAAAGTACGAGGGGGCTTCTCTTCCCGGTGTTTACCATAAGTATGTTGGGCATGACAATAACCGTGACTTTGTCAATCTGACCCAGGAAGATACGCGTAACATACAACGCATTTTTACGCAGACCTGGTTTCCACAGGTGATGGTCGAAAAACACCAGATGGGCACGACAGGCCCACGTTACTATGTCCCGCCCAACTCCGATCCCATAGCCATCAACATCGATGCCAATATGTGGACCTGGACGGGGATCTTCGGGCAGAACCTCATTAATGATATGACCCATGCAGGGTTGGCCGGCGTATCGCAACATTATGCTTTTGATAATTACTGGCCCGGTTCGACAGAGACCTGTATCTGGCAGAATGTCATTGCCTTTCTTACCGAGTGTGCCAGTGCCCGTTATGCAACACCCATCTATGTGGAGCCTAACGAACTGAGGGTGGGGGGAAAAGGATTGTCTGAATACAAGAAAAGCATCAATATGCCCATGCCCTGGGAAGGGGGCTGGTGGCGCCTGGGGGATATCGTGGAATATGAGCAGGTCTCGGTGCGCTCCATTATTAAAACCGCTGCTCTTTATCATGACAAGATCCTGAAATTCCGGAACGATCTGTGTAAAAAAGAGGTGGAGCTGGGGGAAACACAGCCTCCTTATTATTATATCATGCCCCGCGAGCAGCATGACGTGAGCGAACTGGTCGGTCTGGTCAATCTTTTGCGCGAACAGGGGGTGAACGTCTATACATTGAAAAAAGACGTGATGCTCAATGACCGTCTTTTCCATACGGGCGACCTGGTGGTGCCCCTGGCCCAGCCTTTCCGGGCCTTCATCAAGGAGGTGATGGAAAAACAGGAATTCCCCGTACGTCATTATACCCCGGGCGGGAAGATCATCAAACCTTATGATATTACCACCTGGTCGCTGCCATTGCAGCGGCAGATAAAAACGGTGACGGTCACCGAGCCGGCCCCGGAGGTGGGTGCCTCCCTGGTGCCTCTCAAAGAGACCTTCACGCTCCTCGAACAGCCCCTGGCCCCGGAGGTGAAAACGGTGATCCTGCCCGTGGACTATAACGAGAGTTTTAAGGCTGCTTTCCTGGCCGCCCAAAACGGAATGACAGTGAAGCGCCTGCAAGAAGATGTGGTGATCGACGGTAAAAAATATGCAGCAGGCAGTTTTGTCGTTTCCAGGTCGGCCAAAGACAAAGAAGGGTGGGATCTTCTGAACAAAATGCTCACCTTCACACCGGTGTCTGTCAGTGAGGGGACCACCCTCTCTGAAGGATCGTTCACCATACCACGCATTGCTTTGGTAGAAACCTATTACCATGATATGGATGCCGGCTGGACCCGCTATCTTTTCGATACCTACCATATTCCTTTCAAAGTGCTCCATCCCGGAGATATCCCTTCTGCCGATCTTTCCGCCTATGATATGATCATCTTCCCCTCGTCATCCAAATCCGCGTTGCTGGGCGGCACGGCCGGCGCCGGCAGCTATTATATGTCTTATTATGCACCGGAATATACCAGGGGCATGGGCAAGGATGGCCTTCAGAAACTGATGAAATGGTTCGAGGACGGCGGGAAGATCATCTCCTGGGGCAGCTCCACGGCCCTCTTCGAAGGGAAACAGACCGTCTCCCGCAAGAATGGAAAGACCACGACCAAGGAGAACTTCACGCTGCCCTTCCATGACATCTCCTCTTCCCTGGCCGAAAAAGGCCTGTATGTCCCGGGGTCGCTGGTCAGGGTGCAGCTCAATCCCGGTATGCCGGTTTCAGAGGGTATGCTCTCTTCGGTGGGCGTCTTCTCCCGCGGCCGTCCTGTTTTTGCAACCTCTTTGCCCCCTTTTGACTGTGACCGCCGTGTTATGGGGAATTATCCCGAAGAGAACATCCTGATGAGCGGTTATGCCGAACATCCGGAGCTGCTGGGAGGAAAAACAGCCATCGTCTGGATACGGAAAGGAAAAGGTCAGATGATCCTGATGGGTTTCAACCCCCAGTTCCGGGTCTCCACACCAGCAACCTTCAAGTTGCTGTTCAATGCCATCCTGATGGGACAATATACCCCGCAATAACAGTAAACCACAAAAAATTTAATTATTACCGGTTAAAATAAAACAAATCCGTTGCCCCGGATTTATTACCTTTGAAAAAATTTTTGCATATGAAACGATCATGTGACTACACGTTGGGCCAGACTTCATTTCTGGTGACCCTGAGGACCCTCATCGGGTGGCATTTCCTGTATGAAGGCCTTGTTAAGCTTACCAACCCCGACTGGTCGTCGGCGGCCTATCTGCTCGACTCGAAAGGGTTCATGAGCGGCTTTTTCCACTCCCTGACCTACAAGCCTTCGGTCCTCCATACGGTGGATTTCCTTAATGAATGGGGTCTTGTGCTTATCGGACTGGGTCTGATCCTGGGGCTTTTTACGCGTCTCTCCATCTTTTCGGGGATCGTCCTTCTGGCCCTTTATTATCTCTCGCATCCTCCTTTCCCCGGCCTGGTATTTTCCGTGCCTGCCGAGGGAAGCTATATGATCGTGAACAAGACCCTTATAGAGCTGGCAGCCCTGCTGGTCCTGTATGTCTTTCCCACCCGCATCGGGCTGGATGCCCTCCTTGCCCCTCTGTTTAAGAAAAAATCTCAGCGTTAACAGCATATACAATGGAAGAAAAAGATCAGAAGAATCCGGCCGGAGAAGGTCAGGAAAATAAGGAAACCGGCAAAGAGAAAGAAACCTTGTCCGGGAAGCAGATGAAACGTCGTGACATCCTGAAGAGCCTCGCTACCGTCCCTGTATTGGGGGTTTTTGCCTGGGGTTATTACAAGAAGCGCCGTTATGATCAACTGATCAAGAAAGTGATACGGGATGAGGTGGGCATGGAGTATGCCCCGCCGGTGATGTCTTCGACACCCGTATCGGGAAAGCAGTTGCGTCTGGGGATCGTGGGGTTTGGTATCCGCGGTCCGCAGCTCATGCAGGCTGCCGGATTTCTCCATCCCGCTAAGATCGACAAGCTGAGGGAAGCTGCTGAGAAGAACCCGCGCGACAAACGCTATCAGGAGTTCATGGAGCAGGAAGACCTGAACATTGTGTTCAACGGTGTGTGTGATGTCTTTGACATCCATGCGCAGGAAGCCATGGAAACAGCTGCCAATATCAAGCGGCAGGGTACCGGTGCCAAACTCCCGGACAATGTGAAAAGATACCGTACCTACCAGGAGATGATGGCGGCCGATGATATCGATGCCGTGATCATTGCCGCCCCTGACCACTGGCATGCTCCCATCACCATCGAGGCAGCCCGTCATGGCAAGCATGTCTATTGTGAGAAGCCCATGACCTGGACCCTCCCCGAGGCTTATGCCGTACGCCGGGAGGTGAAAAAGGCCGGCATCGCCTTCCAGCTGGGACACCAGGGACGTGAGACCGAGAGCTATATCAAGGCGAAGGAAGCGGTCGAAAAAAACCTCCTGGGGAAGATCAACCTGATCGAGGTGACCACCAACCGCAATGATCCCAACGGAGCATGGGTGTATCCCATCCACCCCAAAGCTTCACCGAAGAATATCGACTGGAAACAGTTCATCGGCCAGGCTCCCTGGCATGATTTCGACCTCAAGCGTTTCTTCCGCTGGCGTTGCTGGTGGGATTACAGTACGGGCCTCTCCGGCGATCTCTTTACCCACGAATTTGATGCCATCAACCAGATCCTGGAGATGGGCATCCCGCAGTACGCCTCCGGATCGGGTGGTATCTACTATTTCCAGGATGGCCGCACGGTGTATGATGTGCAGCAGGAGATCTTCGAGTATCCCGACCGGGATATGACCCTGCTTTACAGCGCTACCCTCGCCAGCAGTAAGAACCGCGGCAAGGTGATCATGGGTCACGACGGTTATATGGACCTGGGAAGTACCCTCAACGTCTATGCTGACAGACGCTCCGACCGGTATAAAAAGCTGATCGAGAATGGCGATATCAAGCCTGATGTGCCGATCTATTCCTATGTACCGGGACGCAAGAACCCCGATGCCATCACGACAGCCACCGAGCAGTATTTCGCCGGCCGCGGACTCCTCTATACCTATCGTGGAGGGAAGCGTGTCAATACCACACACCTGCACATCAAAAACTGGCTCGAAGCCATCCGTAAGAAGACACAGCCCAGCTGTAACATTGACCGGGGCTTTGAGGAAGCCATCACCAACCTGATGGGCGTGATCGCCATGCGTGAAGGCAAACGTGTCGAATGGGACTATGATAAGGAGCAGATCGTTGACCTGAAACCCGTACCTGAGAAGTTACAGGAGACCAACCTCAAACCCATTGAGTATCTGGGATAAACCTAAGTCAACCATAAAACAATGCATTTTCAAGCTTGTCCCTCCCGCCCCCCTGACCCCCTAAAGGGGGGACCTTTGCCTACAATGTCTACTGATTTGTGGGTGGACTTCCCCTTTCATTGGGCACCGAAGCCACGGCGAAGGTGACAGGGGACCGAGGGGGCGCGTGGGGTTAAGGGTACATTGGGTGCGTCATAATCCGATGGACATATCACTAGATCGGGGTTAACCCCAGCTAACGCATTAGTTCAGCTAATACTTAGCTTCCTAATGCGTAATCTGGGATAAAAAAAAGGGCTGTAATGCAGCCCTTTTTTTGTGCCGGACCCCCTGTCAGCATAAAGGGGATCTTTCCTTTTGCCGGATCATCCTTTGGGACCGGCTGCGACCACCTCTTCACCCACTTCGGATTCGTATTTTTTGAAGTTCTTCCGGAAGAGGGCCGCCAGCTTCCCGGCCTGCTCATCATAAGCATTTTTGTCTTTCCAGGTGTTTCGCGGCAGAAGGATCTCCGAAGGCACGCCGGGGCAGCTGAGCGGCACGGAAAGGCCGAACACCGGGTCCGTGCTGTATTCCACATCGTCCAGTTTGCCTTCCAGTGCGGCATTGAGCAGAGCGCGTGTATACTTGATTGAGATGCGTTCGCCGGTTCCGTAAGGGCCTCCGATCCATCCGGTGTTGACCAGCCAGGTGTGGGCTCCCTGCTCTTCGATCTTGCGGCCCAGCAGCCTGGCATAGACGGTGGGAGACATCGGCATGAAAGGCTCACCGAAGCAACTGCTGAAAGTGGCCTGCGGCTCGGTGATGCCCCGCTCGGTGCCTGCCACCTTGGCGGTATAGCCCAGCAGGAACTGGTACATGGCCTGCTCCGGCGTGAGCCGTGAGATGGGAGGCAATACCCCGAAAGCATCTGCCGTCAGGAAAATGATGTTGCGGGGATGGCCACCCATGGCCTCCGGGACGATATTCTCCAGATGGGTCAGGGGATAGGAAGCCCGGGTGTTCTCGGTCAGCGAGGCATCGTCCAGATCGATGCGTCGCGTTACCGTATCAATGGCCACATTCTCCAGGATGGTGCCGAAACGGCGGGTGGTCTCGTAGATCTCCGGCTCGGCCTCCTCGGAGAGCCGGATCACTTTGGCATAACATCCTCCTTCAAAGTTGAAAACCCCTTTGTCGGTCCAGCCGTGCTCGTCATCCCCGATCAGGTGCCGTGAGGGATCGGCCGAGAGCGTTGTTTTGCCGGTGCCCGACAGGCCGAAGAACAAGGCCGTATCGCCTTCGGGACCGACATTGGCGCTACAGTGCATGGGCATCACCTCTTTTTGTGGCAGGAGGAAGTTCATCAGCGTGAAGGCTGATTTCTTGATCTCTCCGGCATAGCTGGTGCCGCCGATGATCACCATCTTTTTGGCCAGGTTCAGGATGATGAACGCCTCGGAGTTGGTGCCGTCGGTTTCGGGGATCGCCTTAAAGCCCGGCAGCGCCACAATGGTATATTCGGGTATGAAATGCCGCAGCTCTTCCGTATCCAGGATGCGGTTGAACATGTTCCTGGCGAACAGGGACTGCCAGGCATATTCGGTGATCACGCGCAACGGTACGCGGTGGTCGGGATCGGAGCCTATGTAACTGTCCTGGACAAAAATGTCCTTTCCCTGCAGGTAGGCCTGCATGCGTTTCCACAGGCAGTCGAACTGCACGGGCCTGAACGGCCGGTTCACATCCCCCCAGGCGATGAGGTCCTGCGTGCTCTTCTCTTTCACAATGAACTTATCGTTGGGCGAACGGCCCGTGTAGGTGCCGGTACGCACCACCATAGGTCCCAGGTGGGAGAGAAGCCCCTCCCGTCGCTGGATGACATGTTCGTACAATACCGCTGTCACTGGATTCCAGTAAACGTGGTTCAGGTTCTTAAGCTCCAGATAATCCAGGCCGTACTGACCTTCCAGGTTATGAAAATTCCTGTTTCTGTTCTTGTTTTTTTCAGTCATATTTATTCCTTTTATTTATTTTATGATAAACGAATGATCTTAGGTTCTGTTATGTAAAGGTGATCCATTTTTTCTCCGACCGGGAGGATTCCACCACTTTTTCGAGGAACTTCATGCCCTGGATGCCATCTTCCACGGTGGGAAAATCATAACCGTGGGGGGGAGGTGATTTCCCTGCTTTCCTGTCGAGGAGGGCCTGTTCGAACTGTTTATAAATATTGGCAAAGGCTTCTATGAACCCTTCGGGATGTCCTGAGGGCAGGCGGTTTCCCGGGTCATATCCACCGGTGATGCTTCTCACGCTCACGCCGGTGCGGTATACCTCCATGGGCCCCTCTTCCCAACGGACGATGAGGGAGTTGGGTTCCATCTGGTTCCATTCCAGGCCTCCTTTCTCCCCATAGATGCGCAGGGTCACATTGTTCTCTTCGCCGGTGGCCACCTGGCTGACCAGGATGGCTCCTGCCACTCCGTCCTCATACCGGAGCATGACACTGCCGTCATCGTCCATCTTGCGTTCCTTGATGAGGGTGTTAAGCTGGGCTGAGATCTCCTGTATCTTCAGTCCCGATACGTAGGAGATGAGGTTCTCCGCATGGGTGCCTATGTCTCCCATGGTGCTGGTCTTGCCGGTATAGCGGGGGTCGGTGCGCCAGAGCGCCTGTTTCTGGCCGCTGCCTTCGGGGTAGGAGGAGAGCCAGCCCTGCAGGTAGGTGACCATCACCTTGTGTATCCTGCCCAGGGCGCCGCTGCGCACCAGCTCACGGGCCTTTTTTACCATGGGATAACCCGTATAGGTATGGGTGAGTGCAAACAGCAGGCCACTCTTTTTTACTGTTTCTCCCAGCGCTACTGCCTCCTGCAGCGTGCGGGTGAGCGGCTTGTCACACACCACATGAAAGCCGTTCTCCAAAGCTATCCGTGCCGGCTCGTAATGCAGATGATTGGGTGTGACGATGACGACGAAATCCATCCGGCTCTCTTCGGGCAACTCCCGTTCCGAGGTTATCATGGTCCGGAAATCGGGGTAGATCCTGGCAGGATCCAGCCCCAGTTCTTTGCCGGAAGCGGATGAACGTCCGGGGTCGCTGCTGAACGCTCCGCATACCAGTTGTGCCATGCCGTCCAATTCGGCAGCCATGCGGTGTACAGGCCCGATAAATGATCCGGTACCCCCGCCGATCATTCCGTATTTCAGTTTGTTCTCCATGGTATGAGCAGTTAATAAAGGAGCGTAAATTTAAAAAATAGTGCCGGAAATTTTATATTTCTAAGAATTTAAGTAATTTTATTAGCCATTTCCGAAACTGTTCATTGTAATCTTAAACGAATTAAAAAATGAAAGAAAAAAAGAAAACGCGCGGATTGACCAGGAGAGATTTTCTTGGCAAGACCGCTGCTGCTACGGCGGCATTCACCATTGTTCCCAGCACGGTTGTCAGCGGGCTGGGGCATAAGGCACCGTCTGATAAGCTCAACATCGCCGGTATCGGCGTAGGGGGTATGGGAAGGACCAATCTGAAGCATGCCTCTACAGAGAATATTGTGGCGCTGGCTGATGTCGACCACAAGTATGCTGCCAAGACTTTCAAGGATTACCCGAAGGCCAAGGTTTTTTACGACTGGCGGGAGATGTTCGACAAAATGGGTAAGTCGATCGATGCGGTGATCATTGCCACCCCCGACCACACCCACGCTGTGACAGCGGCCCACGCCATTACTATGGGGAAACATGTCTATGTACAGAAGCCCCTGACACACAGTGTCTATGAGTCGCGCCTGCTGACTAAACTGGCCAATAAATACAAAGTTGCTACCCAGATGGGTAACCAGGGAAACTCCGGCGAGGGCATCCGGGAGGTAACCGAATGGATCCAGGCGGGTGTCATCGGCAAGGTGACGAAAGCTTATGCCTGGACCAACCGGCCTATCTGGCCCCAGGGTATGGAGCGACCCAAAGATGTGTATCCCGTGCCCGAGACACTTAAGTGGGACCTCTTTATTGGACCCGCTCCCAAGCGTCCCTATAACCCCATTTATACCCCCTGGAACTGGCGGGGTTGGTGGGATTTCGGTACCGGAGCTCTTGGCGATATGGCCAATCACATCATGGATCCCATTTTCAAGGCACTTAACCTGAAGTATCCCTCGAAGGTTTCAGCCAGTTCAACCCAGGTCAATACCGAGTCTCCACCGCATGCTGAGATCGTGAATTATGTCTTCCCCGCCCGCGGTGATGACCCTGAAGTAGAGGTCAGTTGGTACGACGGCGGTCTGCTTCCTCCACGTCCCGAAGAACTGCCCGACGGCGAGATCATGGGCCGTGACAGGAACGGCGGATGTCTCTTTATAGGTGAGAAAGGCAAGATCATGACCGGCTGTTATGGCAAGAATCCCACTTTGCTGCCTTACAGCAAGATGAAAGATTTTACGCCTCCGCCGAAAACCCTGCGCCGTCCCGAAGAGGTTACCGGCCTGAAATGGAGCGACGGAGCTCATGAGCAGGACTGGATACGCGCCTGCAAGGAAAGCCCTGAAAACCGTGTGCTGCCATCCTCCAATTTCAATTACGCCGGACCGCTCAATGAGATGGTCGTGATGGGAGTAGTGGTTGTACGTTTGCAGGATCTCAACCGCTGGCTCGATTGGGATGGTGAGAACATGCGGTTTACCAATATCTCCGACTCCGACAAGATCCGGGTGGTCACCACCGACAGCTTCAAAGTGGTGGACGGCGATCCCAAGTTCAATACCGAATATGCCACGCTGAATGCCAAGGCGGCTGCCGAAGAGTATATCAAACATAATTACCAGAACGGGTTCTCATTGCCACCTATGCCCGCTTAACAAATTGTTTAACCCATAAAATGTTCCAGAAATGAAAAAGTTCAAATATCTCTTTCTGATGACAGCCCTGTTCTCTTTCATCTTTGTGGCTGGTTGTAAGAATGCAACCAACAAAGAGGAGAAGAACGAGTCGGCATCTGAAGAGCAAAAAGAAGAAGTGACCGAAAAGAGCGAAGAGAGCGTTCCCCCGAACACCCTCACCCCCGAAGAGAAAAAAGACGGATGGGTGCTGCTCTTTGACGGCAAGACGTCCAAAGGCTGGCGGGGATATGGCAAAGATCATTTCCCCAGCGGCTGGGAGGTCGTCGATGGTACGCTCCATTGCAAAGGCTCCGGCCGCGGTGAGGCCGGCAGCCAGGAGGGCGGCGATATCATCTACGATAAAAAGTTCAAGGACTTCGACCTGAAACTGGACTGGAAGATCTCCGAAGGGGGTAACTCCGGGATCTTCTACCTGGCCCAGGAGACCGACAAGCCTATCTGGGCTACGGCTCCCGAGATGCAGGTACTGGACAATGAACGCCACCCTGACGCCAAGCTGGGCAAGAACGGGAACAGGAAAGCCGGGTCTCTGTACGACCTGATACCGGCCAATCCTCAGAACGCCAAGCCTGCCGGCGAATGGAACCAGGTGGAGATCATCGTCTACCGGGGAACGGTCATCCATAAGATGAACGGTGAGACCGTTGTGGAATACCACCTCTGGACCCCCGAATGGGATACCCTGGTGGCCCACAGCAAATTCCCGCACTACAATCCCAACTGGGCCAATGTGGCCGAGGAAGGATACATCGGCCTCCAGGACCATGGGGATGATGTATGGTACCGCAACATCAAGATCAAAGACCTCGATAAACAATAGGTTCTTCCTGATCTGAATAAAAAAGCCGTTCCCGGAGGAACGGCTTTTTTATTGGCGAAATGATGAATGGCGAACGATGAATGAAAAATCCGGAATGCCGAAATGATTAAAATCTAGATTTTCTGTTTTTCGGGACCTGGGACCTGGGACCTGGGACCTGGGACCTGGAACCTGGAACCTGGAACCTTGTTATGTTTATTTTCGAGACAAGACGTTGCCTTGAGACAAGGCATGCCTTGTCTCTACAAATATTCCTGACTTTTAACTTTAGGCACTTTTAACTTTTAACTTCTACAACTGTATCCCGATCACAATGATATCGTCGATCTGGGGCAGATCGCCCATCCAGTCGCGCAGACGCTTATAGAACATCTCTTTCTGTTCTTTCATGCTGATATCCTGCAGGCTGAGGATCATTTTCTTGAAGTTCCGGCTCATGAATTTTTTTCCTTCCGGCCCGCCGAACTGATCGATGTATCCGTCGGAGAACATGTAGATGCGGTCGCCTGTGTTGTAAAGGGTTTCTTTCAGGGTGAAAGGGGTCTCGTCCTTGGCGGAGATCCCGATGGGCATCTTGTCGGCCGTGAAGGAGATCAGCACATACTCCTCATTGTACAGGCTGCCTTTTCCGAACCCTGGATCTTTTCCCGCGGCGATCATCTCTTTTTCCTTTGTGGTGAGATGCCGTACAAAGAACAGCGGATTATAGGCGCCTGAATAAAAAAGTTTTTTCTTTTCCTTGTCAATAGCCACCATGGCCATATCCATCCCGTCCTTGGCCTCCCCTTCTTCTCCGCGTTGTTTAAGGGATGATTTGATCTCTTTGCGCAGCTCATTGAGGATCCAGTCGGGTTGCAGCACCTCTATGCGGTTGATGATCTCGTTGAGGAAAGATATGCCCAGCAGGCTCATGAAAGCTCCCGGCACGCCGTGGCCGGTACAGTCGGCCGCTGTGACAAAGACCCTGTCATCGCGCTGTGACATCCAGTAAAAGTCGCCACTCACGATATCCCGCGGCATGAACAGAATGAAATGATCCGGAAATTTTTCATTGAGCAGCCTTTCGCTGGGCAGAACGGCCCGCTGAATACGGCTGGCATACATGATGCTGTCCGTCAGCTCCTCTTTTTGCCGGACCACCTCGGCCGTACGTTCCTGGACGATGGCCTCCAGGCGGATCTTCTCGTTCTGCAGCCGGCGGGTGTACAGCTTGACGATGATCATGATCAGCAGGATCGCCAGGAGAATATACAGCAGGAAAGCCCAGAACGTGAGATACCACGGCGGCAGGATGGTAAAGGCAAAGGTGTCCGGCTGGCTCTCCCTGCCGTAAATATTGCGGGCCTTCACCTCGAAGACAAAACTGCCTGTGGGGATGTTGGTATAGGGATACTCTGTATGAGTGGTCCATTTTGACCAGCTCTTATCAAAATTGCGCAGCCTGAAACTGTAACGGATCCCTTCTGCTCCGTCAAAATAGGGGGCGCTCCAGTGGAAGATCAGATTATTGGCTGCATAGGGGATCTGTGGCTGCCCCTCTTCCGGTTGGGAGAAAGATATATGCTTTGTGCCGTTATTGTTTTCAGTATAGAAAGACCCTGCGAATAATACGGAGTCCTCGCCGTAGGTGATCCTGCGGATGAGGGTACGGAAAGGAGCTGTATTTTTCTCCTTGTAAGAGAGATCGTAGGAATAGATCTGGTTGGAGATAGCGATCCACAGATGATCCCCCTCCCGGGCAAAAGTGTAGGCTGACTGCGGAGGGAGACGGTAAAAGGGAGCCCGGACATTACGTTTGCCTCTGCTTCCCTTGATCACCTCCTCAACCCGGTAAGAGCCGTCCTGGTGGAGGGTATTGAAAAAATAGATAGTATCGTTTACCTGGAAAATATTTTGTATTGAGTGGCTGCCATCGGTATACTCCGGACCGAAAAGAGTGTCGGGAACAAAAATATCATGCATTTTGTCCCAGGAATAAAGTTTTGCCTCGGTGACCATGATCCTTTGGCCAATATGATGGACCGTAGCACCCGTATAATGAGGTAACCCTTTGTCGGGTCCGTAAATGACCGCCTGGTAGGCAGTATCCCCTTCCACCAGCCGGGCTATTCCGGAGAAAGAGAGCGAAAACCAGATATTCCCATCATCATCTTCGGTGATACTGCGCACCTCGTCCTTGTATTTGTTCAAGTCGCCCTCAAAATACCATGCTCCCTGCCGGTACCGGATCACGTTGACCCCCTCCCCTGTTCCTATAAGGATCTTTCCCGGATCATGCCGGGAGGCATACATGCTGAAAACATAAAACTTGCCGTTTTGCCCCGGCATGTTGCGGATATTTTCTTCCACAGGGATAGCATGGGTCCCATGGATCTCATAGATGCCTTCTTCCGTGCCGGCCCACAGGATATGGCGGTGGTTCCCGGGGCAGGTAAAGTAAAGAAATGCCCAGGTCTGGGCATTGAAGCCCTGGACACGCATGAAGGTGGCTACACCGTTTTCATCATAAGTGCGCAGGAATACACCTGTAGAGGTGGCCAGGTAGAGATCATCACCCAGGATAAATATATCGTTTACGGTTCCCTTATATCCATGATCGACATTGAACATCCGGAAAGGAGAAAAGATCTCTGCCCAGGCGGCTCCGATGTATAATGAAACCCACAGTTGTGATACATCAGGCATTTTTTTATTTACATATATCTTTGTGATGGTCTCATTGTCAAGACCGTTCCTGCGGTCCAATACTTCACGGATCCTCCCTTCATGATCCGTTAGTAACAATCCTCCGTCCAGCGTGCCCAGGGCATAAGAGCTGTCAGGAAGAATGATGCCGTGGTAGAAACGGTTCTTTTTCAGAAAATCATTGGTTGCTGCCGGAAAAATGTTCCTGTGGATCGCTCCTGTTTTCAGATCATATCCGAAAACGCCGCTCTTGTACGTAAAGACCAGCATTGTATTCCCGGTGTAGGGAAGGATCCCCAGGACCGCCGTGTGAAGGTTCAGGTATGAAAAAAAATTACCGTTCGGGATCTTTTGAAAATGTTTTCCGTCGAACCTGACCAGTCCAGCTATGCCATCGTAGTGAAAATACGTCCCATAGCATACATAGCCAAAATTGCCCCGTTTCATCCCGTCATCTGCCAGGTAATAGGGTGTGAGCATATTGCGGGAAGGAGAATATCTGAAAATGACGTGTCCCCCGTCAAAGATGATATCTCCCTGCCAGGCATAGATATGAAATATGGTCTTGAACCGCCTGTCGGCCGAGTCCAGCATTTCAGCCAGCGACCGGTAGTGAAGAGCCCCTTTGCTGTCAGGCACAAGCACGCCGAAGTCCTTGTCCCCGCCGGCATATACATTTCCCTCCTCATCCACCCCCAGGGCACGCATGAGTATGTTGTTGGGCACGGGGATCTTTCTCCATTCCGTACCGTCGTATTCCAGGATACCGTTGTCATTGTTGGCTATGTATATGATCCCCCGCGGGTCCTGTACCACCGACCAGTTCTGTTCTCCTGCATTCGTCTCCGAAGGAGAGATGTTCCTTACAAAGGGAACCCCGTAACGGTTGATCTGGGGGATCGCTGTGATCATCCCTGAAATGAACAGTGCAATAAATAAGCAGTATCTCTTCATGAGCGCAAGGCAGAATAAAAGATAAAAATAGAAAAAAAGAATGTTTAACCCAAATTCTCACGCTTCATACCCCGCCGGAACATCGTGGTATCTTTCTTAATTGTAAAAAATTCAGTAACTTTATCACACCATTTTGAGACCATACAACCCTTTCCCCTGTTCAGATGTCCTGAAGAGTGGATGAATATTTTATGACCATGCCGAGGATAGCGGGTATATTTTCATATCTGATCCTGTTGTGGTGTGCTGTTCCGCAGACGGTACCTGCCCAGACCGGTGAAAAAATGGTATGGGATGACCGGCCTGCGGCCTTACAGGTGGAAAGGAGCGACCGCTCCCTGTTGCAGGTCCATGTTACGGTTCCCGGCGCATTATTTATAAGGAGGAAAGCTGACGGCGGAGATTATGTTGAGCTCTCCCGGCCGGGGATGGTGCATGCGCAAAGGACCGGACTGCCCGACCTGCCCGTGCTGCGGCGTCTGATCATCCTTCCCGGCGGGGGGGAGGCCGTGGTCGAAAAGGTTACTTATCATACCCACCAAATCCCCTTGTCGGAAAAGTTTCCCGGAACGAAGCTCTTCCCCAGACAACCTTCCCTGCCTAAAAATGTCAGGCCGCCGCAGCACCTGGAGATCGACCGGGAGGCCTATGCCCGGGATAGCTGGACGGGCGACAGCCTGGTGACATTGCATACCGCCGGTATCATGCGGGGCAGGAAACTGGCCTGGCTCACCATCGCCCCCTTCCGGTACAATCCGGCCCGCGACTTGCTGGAGGTATACGATGAGGTGGAGGTGACGGTACGTTTTACCGGAGGCACGGCCAAAAGTGCTGTGACAACGGCATCCCCGTTTTTTTCTTCCCTGAAAAGCGCCACACTGAACAGCAGTGTGACAGAGACGGGACAAGGGCTTGTCACTGCTCCCGTAAGGTATATTATCCTCACCGATACCCTGTTCCGCAACACCCTGCGGGAGTTCGTCCGGTGGAAGACCCAGAAAGGTTACCGGGTGGAGGAGATCTACACCTCTGACCCGGGGGTGGGCAGTACGCCTGACAGCATCAGGGATTATCTTACGGACCTGTACCTCTCGGCCACGCCGGATGATCCGGCCCCGACTTTCCTCCTGATCGTGGGGGATACGCCCCAGGTGCCGGCCTCGGCCGTCCCGGGTCATGTGACAGA
>WFRO01000336.1 GCA_015486475.1 Bacteroidales bacterium | reverse complement strand
GCATAACGTATCTCATAATTAACTGCCATAGCTGGTTGTTTTAAGGTTATTGTTTTTGATATCTATTTTTCATCTGTTTTTCGCAAAGTAGACTCCCGGATAAGTACCTCTGGGTTGAGCATGATCCGTCCCGGCGCCCCTCCTTCGCCTTTCACCTCCTGCAGGAACAGGTTCATACAGTACTTTCCCATCTCCTTGCTGTGCTGATCGACCGTGGTCAGCGGCGGTTTGATGTATGAGGTGAACTTCTCGTTACTGAAGCCGGCCACCCCGAAGTCCTGCGGGATCCTGTATCCCTGCTCCTGCATGAAGAGCAGCGCGCCCAGGGCCGAATAATCACTGGCCGAGAAAAGAGCATCCGGCATGATTCCCTTTGCCAGCAGTTCCTGCATGGATCTTCTGCCGGCCTCTATCGTGAGGTCGTTGGAAATGACCAGATCCTCATCAACGGGGATGTTGTTTTTCTGCAGCGCTGCCAGGTAACCCTGTTTCCGGTCCCGGTAGACATTCAGGTAATCCGGTCCGGCAAAATGGGCAATACGCTGGTATCCTGCCCGGATCATCTGCTGGACCACCTGCAGTGATCCCTGGTAATCATCTACGAGGATGCGGTTCACATTCATCTCATCCGGCACACGGTCAAAAAAGATCAGGGGAATGCCGGAGGAGATCACCTTCTCAAAATGATCGTAATTGTCCGTCTCAAGTCCCAGCGATACCAGGATGCCATCCACCCGTGCACTGAGGAGGGTCTCTACATACTGTCTCTCCTTGTCCAGGCGGTCGTGTGTCTGACAGATGATCACACTGTAACGGGATTCATAGGCCACCTCCTCTATGCCGGCGATCACGCCGGAGAAAAAGTCACGGTTGACCCGCGGGACGATCACCCCGATGGTATGACTGTTTCCTTTCCGCAGGCCTGCAGCCACCGCGTTGGGCCGGTAGTTCTGTTGCCGGGCCAGCGCCTTGACACGCTCCCGCATCTTCTCCCCTACGCCGCTCTGGTCGCGCAAAGCCCGCGAGACCGTCGAGGGCGTCGTGCCCAGTTGCCGCGCCAGGTCTTTGATGGTCACCTGTTTACTGCTTTTATGTCCTTTCTTCTTCGGGGTCATGACTTCAACAAAATTAATCTATTTTTTGCACAACACAAACGTTTGTGTAAAATTTGTACCTTTATCACCGGGAACCGGGATGGTGCCCCTAGTGTTAAGTCAACCTTAAAATAACGCAGTACATAGCCTGCCCGCCCCCCTGACCCCATATAAGTGTGGAGGGTGGAGTTACGAGTTACGAGTTGAGAGTATCGAGTATCGGGTATCGAGTAACGGGTTGGGGAGTTATTATTGAGATATATCCTCATTACCTCATCGCTTTATTGCTTTATCCCTTCACCAATCTTCCCTTCCTACCCTGCCTACCGGCAGGCAGGCGGCAGGCAGGCATTATTCCACCATTCCATATTTGTTGACCGAGGGGGCGCGACGGGTAAAAGGAGTATTGGATGCGTGAAAATTAAATTGACATGTCACTAAGAAACAGGTTCTTTACAGAATCTATACAATGGGGAGGCATTGTAAAATGCGGGATAATGATTATCTTTAACAACGACAGAAAAATACGCAAACCGTTGGATCAAACGATTGTTCAAACCAAAATACAAGCATCATGGCACAACATACAAGGATCGATGTGGTCCTTAAAATAAGGGACACAGGGATCGTCCCCGTTTTTTATCACCCCGATGCTTCCCTGGTAAAGGAGGTGGTGCGGGCCTGTTATGAAGGCGGGATCCGTGTTTTTGAGTTCACCAACCGGGGAGATTTTGCGCATGAGGTCTTTGCTGCGGTGAGCCGTTACTGCAGCAGCGATCTCCCCGATCTGGCGCTGGGGGTCGGCTCTGTTCCGGATGCGGCCACGGCCGCTTTATTCATGCAGTTGGGAGCCAACTTTGTGGTCGCCCCCATCCTGGATCCTGACACGGCCCGTGTCTGCAACCGGCGTAAGGTGCTCT
>WFRO01000335.1 GCA_015486475.1 Bacteroidales bacterium | reverse complement strand
TCCTGGGGCCGCTGGTGGGGGCTGTCGCCGGCGAGGCGATCCACGGGGCTTCCCTGCATCAGTCCTTCCGCGCCGGCATGGGCTCCCTGCTGGGCTTCCTGCTGGGGGTAGGCTTCAAGCTCATCGCCTCCGGGATCATGACCTTCTATTTTTTCAGGGAATTGTTCTGATGGAAATTGTGAATGGATAAAGATGCATGACCTTGCATCTCTGCATCCTGCATTATACTTTACTTTTCACGGGGTGTACCCCATGCAGTCCTTTCTGGTGCAAAGGACAGCTGCCACAACCCGGGGTTTCCCCGCGTGCGGCCATCCTGATGGATCGGGCAATGCGGTAGCCGGTCACGCCGAGGGCGGCCAGGATCGTCAGGTAGGTGAGTATGTCTTGTATCATCGTTCTGTTCGTTTTTCAGGTTAAAAGGAGGCCTGTCTGCCGGATCAGGAAAGCCAGGATCCAGGCCAGTGTGGTGGTGTAGGTGATGGCCAGGGCCGCCCATTTCCAGCTGCCCGACTCGCGGGCGATGGCGGTCACCGTGGCCACGCAGGGGAAATAGACCAGGATAAAGATCAGGAAAGCAAAGACCGTCGGCGGTGTGAAGACCTTCTCACCGGTATGGGGACCTTCACGGAAGGTCTCTTTCTTAAGCCTTTGTGCCAGCAGTTCCGACGAGGTGCCGTGCTGGTCGTTGCTTTGGTACAGCACCCCCATGGTGCTGATGATGATCTCCTTGGCAGGGATACCTGCCAGCAAACTGACGCTCATTTTCCAGTCGAAACCCAGCGGCCGGAAAAATGGCGTGATGGCCTTGCCGATCCTGCCGATATAGCTGTTCTCCACAGTATACAGGTTCTGAGCTTTCTTCAATGAGGCGATCTGTTGCAGGATATTTTCCTCCTCACTTTTTTCGGATGTTTGTGACAATCCTGTTTGGAGCGAGGCGATCTGCCGGTTGTAGGGATCATCGGCAGAGGGGCGCGGATAGTAGGTGAGGGCCCAGATGAGGATGACCGCCAGCAGGATGATGGTCCCCATCTTCTTCAGGTATTCCTCTCCCTTGTTCCACATGTGTTTGAGGGTGGCTTTCAGCGTGGGCATGCGGTAGGGAGGCAGCTCCATGACAAAGGGAGCTTCTTCCTGCCGGAAGAGTACTTTTTTGAAGATGCGGGCCACCAGGGCGGCCAGTACGATGCCGGTGAGGTAGATGCCCATCAGGATCAGAGCTGCATGGGTGGGGAAGAAGGCCGAAAGGATGAGGATATAAACCGGCAGGCGGGCGCTGCATGACATCAGCGGGTTGATCAGCATCGTCAGGATACGGTTGTTCCTGTTGGGGATGGTGCGTGTGGCCATCACCGCCGGCACATTGCAGCCGAAGCCCATCAGCAGGGGGATGAAAGAACGGCCGTGCAGCCCTATCTTGTGCATCAGCTTGTCCATGATGAAGGCGGCCCGCGCCATGTACCCCGAATCTTCCATGAAAGAGATGAAGAAGAAAAGGATCAGGATGTTGGGCAGGAAAACGATCACACTGCCTATGCCGCCGATGATGCCGTTGACCAGCAAATCGCGGAACGAACCTGCCGGGAGCAGGCTCTCCGTAATGTTCGAGGAGAGCAGCACCAGCTTGTTGAGCCAGTCGACGGGGTATTTCCCTACCTCGAAGGTGGCAAAGAAAGTGAAGAAAAGAAAGAGGAAGAAAAGGGGATATCCCCAGATCCTGTGGGTCAGGATGCGGTCGATCTGATCGGTGCGCTCCCGGCGGTTGCGGGGACTCTTCTGCAGGGTTTCCTTGAGGGCGCCGGAGATGAAGCCGTAGCGGGCATCCGTGATAAGCGTGCCGGTGTCCTCGTGATACAGCGCCTCCAGCCGCTGGATCTCTTTTTCGGCGGTTTGTTTGATATCTTCGTAATTGTCCCACCGTGACAGGGAAAAGTGGGCTGCTTTGTCTTTCTCCAGCAGCTTGATGGCATAAAAACGGGAAGAGATCTGTACGGTCAGCTGTTTGTTTTGCCAGATGAGGTCCTGGATCTTGTGGAGCGATCTCTCGATCTCCTCTCCGAAATTGATGTGCACATGCCGGGCGACAGGATCCCTGCCTTCATACACATTGATGACCCGCTCGAAGAGCTTGTAGATGCCTTTGCCTTTGGTGGAGACGGTGGGCACAATGGGGATACCCAGCAGGCTGCCCAGCGCCTCGTAGTCGAGGATATCCCCTTTTTTTTCGATCTCATCGTACATGTTCAGGGCGATGACGATGCTCAGGTCCATGTCGATGAGCTGGGTGGTAAGATAGAGGTTGCGTTCCAGGTTGGAGGCATCCACCACGTTGATGACAATGTCGGGCAGCTCGCCCAGGAGGTATTTCCGCACATACAGCTCCTCGGGGGTGAAGGCCGAGAGTGAGTAGGTGCCGGGGAGGTCCATCAGGTTGAAGGTATAGCCGTTGAACTCAAAAGAAGCGCTCTTCGACTCGATGGTGACCCCTCCGTAATTGCCCACATGTTCTTTGGAGTGGGAGATATTGTTGAAGAGAGTGGTCTTGCCGCTGTTGGGGTTGCCCACCAGGGCCACGTTGATGGTCTTGCTTTTCTCCAGAGCCGACCGTTTGATGTCTTCCTCCGTGATCACCCCCCGGATGCTGCTGCCCAGCAGCTTGCGGGCTTCTTCTTCGGTGACCACCTCGATGAGCCGGGCTTCGGAGCGGCGCAGCGAGACGGAATAACCCATGATCGAATATTCGATGG
>WFRO01000334.1 GCA_015486475.1 Bacteroidales bacterium | reverse complement strand
TGAGGTAAGCCACCGAGAAAGGGACACTGAGCAGGATGCCCCAGCGGAAGAAGGCCCGGATGCTCTTTTTCAGGAGCGACATGTCCCCGGCGCCGGTGTAGCGGCCCGTGAGAGCCTCGGCGGCATAGGCAAACCCGTCCATGAAAAAGGAAAAGAACATGAAAAACTGCAGGAGCAGGGTGTTCACCGCCAGGATATCATCGCCGTAAATGGCCGAACGGGCCGTGAAAAAAGTGAAGACAATGATCAGGCAAAGGGTCCGTAAAAAGATATTGAAATTGACGTGAAAGAAATCCCTGATCTTCTGCAGATGCAGGAGGGTTGCCAAAGGGATCTTCCGGAAGGCGCCGGGGTATTTTCTGAACAGAAGGACAAAGGCGGTGGCAAGGCCTGCATAGTTGGCCAGCAGGGTGCCCAGGGCCACCCCGTCGGAGTTCAAATGGAACACCATGACGAACAACAGGTCGAGGAGGATGTTGAGCAGGTTGATCACCAAAGTGATGATCATGGGATAACGGGCATTTTGCATCCCCAGGAACCAGCCGTTGAGGGCGTAGAGCATAAGGACGGCCGGGGCGGCCCAGACCCGGATGTAAAAGTAGCGGATGGCAAAATGTTCGGTCTTTTCTGAGCCCTCCAGGAGGTAAAAGCTGATCTTCTCAATGGGCACCTGCAGGAGCAGGATGATCACACCCGCCAGCAGACCGGTGAGGAGAGAGCGTTGCAGGATCTCACGGGTCACCGCATCATCCTCCGCCCCGTATGCCTGCGCGGCCATTCCGCTGGTGCTCATGCGCAGGAACGAGAAGCCCCAGTAGACAAAATTAAAGACCGTGCTGCCCAGGGCTACCGCTCCCACGAACCAGATCCCGTCCAGATGACCTACGACCGCCAGATCGACGATCCCCAGCAACGGCACGGTGATGTTGCTGATGATGTTCGGAACGGCCAGTCTCAGGATCTGCTTGTTCATCGCAGGGCGGAAATTTTCTGTAAAAGTGGAATATTTTTGAAAAAAAATGAAATTATATTTGGATTTAATCTAAATAAGATATACATTTGTACCGGTTCAGTCATCCCGCCGGAGGTTCTTGACCGGAAGAGAGCAAAAGTTTTGTTCAGGCAGCAGGGACCGGATGAGGAGAAGAACAATACAGCACAGGGAGAGAAGAGAGCATCGGCGGGGTTACTGGGCTTTTAAAAGCGAGGTTAATTTTGGGTTATATATAATTTTAGGTTAGAAATTAGGTTTTTTTAGGTTGGGTTTTTGGTTAAAAAGCCGGTCGTTTTCGGACGGCCGGCTTTTTTCTTGAAAATTTTGCCATGCGGTAGGAATAAGTTATTTTTAAGCAAAATCATATAAAAATTATTGTTAAATCATTAAAATCATAAATTATGGCTTTTCAATTACCTGAACTTCCGTATGCTCTGGATGCTCTGGAGCCCTATGTGTCGAAGAGGACACTCGAATTTCATTATGGCAAGCACCACCAGGCGTATGTGAACAATGCCAACAAGCTCAGCGAAGGCACTCCTTTTGAAGGGGCTGATCTGGAAACGATCATCCGCAAAGCCGACGGCGGTTTGTACAACAACGGTGCCCAGGCCTGGAACCACACATTTTATTTCATGGGTTTTGGTCCTGATGGAGCCCGGCAGCCGATGGGGGCACTGGCCGAGGCCATCGACAGGGATTTCGGCTCTTTTGAAAGTTTCAAGGAGCAGTTCAACCAGAAAGCTGCCACACTCTTCGGGTCGGGCTGGGCCTGGCTGGTGAAGGATGAAGAGGGCAGGCTGAGCATCGTCCAGGAGAGCAATGCCGGCAACCCGCTGCGCAAAGGCCTCACCCCGGTGCTTACCTGCGACGTCTGGGAGCATGCCTACTATCTGGATTACCAGAACCGTCGTCCCGACTATCTCACTTCGTTCTGGAGTATCCTGAACTGGGACGTGATCGCCGACCGTTACTGATACCGCATGAGCGTATGAAAAAAGAAAAACCCGGGAACTTCCCGGGTTTTTCTTTTTTATTTTGTCCGGCCCAGCAGCAGGTCGAGTCTTTCTCCCACGTCGTCCCAGTTGACCACGTCGAAGAAGTTCCGGATATACTCGGCCCTTTTGTTTTGATATTTCAGGTAATAGGCATGCTCCCAGACGTCGCATACCAGGATGGGGATTGAGAGCCACTGCGAGAGGTTCTGGTGTTTCTCGGCCTGCAGCACCACCAGCTTGCCGGCTACGGGCTGCCAGGCCAGGATCCCCCAGCCCGATCCTTCGACACTTTTGGTGGCTGCCGAGAAATAAGTGACCAGCTTATCCAACGACCCGAAATCGCGGGTGATGTATTTCTTCAGATCGCCCGAGGGAGTGCTCTGGTGCGGTGACATGTTCTTCCAGTAGATCGAATGGAGAAAATGTCCTGCTCCGGTGAAGGCCAGCTGCCTTTCCCAGTGCTTGACCAGTGCAAAATCCTCCTTTTCCACGGCATCTGCCAGGGCCTGTGTGGCTTTGTTCAATCCCCTGACGTATCCCGCATGATGCTTGTCATGATGAATATGCAAGGTCTGCTCATCGATGTGAGGTTCCAGGGCATTGTAGGGATAATCCAGCGGGGGCAGGATGTACACTCCCTGGTCGTTGACCAGTTTGTCGGGGAAAAGGTCTTTCATGGCCAGGAAGGATCGCGCTGAAGCCTTGCCCTGCCCGGCAGCCAGCAGTCCCGCTCCGGCCAGGGCGGATGTTTTGATGAATGTTCTTTTATCCATGGTTTACGGGTTTTGATAATTTATTCCCGTAAAATAAGGAAAGATCTGCGAACAACAAAACAAAAAGGTGTAGAAGCGCTCGGGCCGGGGGCTTATTTCCGGTTGAACAGGGCCTTGATGATATAGCTGGCGATCTGCGG
>WFRO01000333.1 GCA_015486475.1 Bacteroidales bacterium | reverse complement strand
GGATGAAGGAGCGTGAGCTGGTCATCGAAAGGTTTCTCCACATTGCTGAACTGCTGATGTTCCGTCTTCACGTACCGCAGCGTGTCGAGGATCATGGCCGGTCCCGAAACGGTCACCGTATCCGGTGTTACACAGGGTGGTCCTTTCAGGATATACTGCCGTGCCGGCACCACCTCAACATCGGCCACGACCGGCATTTTCCGCGTGACCAGACTGTCGAAAACAAAATGGAGCGTATCGGGGGTGATGCGCTGCAGTTCCATTCTGTCCCCCAGATGATCGTTCACATATCCTTTCATATAGGAGGAGAGCAGATAGAAATGGCGGTTATCCCCTACCTTCTCCGGCCGCAGCGGGAACGTACGCAGGTCGATGGACAAGGGGCTCTTCCAGGGTTTCAGCTTGTATTTTAACAGCTTGTATCCCTGCCCTTTGACCTCCAGCAAAAGAGCGGCAGGCAGGTCGTTGATGATCACCCGCTGTTCGCCGCTGTTGTGAAAACGTACCGGATAGCGCAGCTGCGCCGTGGTATCCTTACTGAGCTGGTTGAGAAACCAGAAAAGGGTGGAGATGAGGAGAAAGATCAGAAAAATGCCGGTATCCCGGCCAAACCGCAGTTCTCTGAACCGGTCTTTATACCAGGCTTTTATTTTCTCCAGCCATTCCACGTTTTTCTGTTTTCCCGGACCACCGGTATTACCGCTGCTGGCTCAGATCCGAGGCATCTTTCAGGATAGCGCTCTTATCCACCTTGATATGGATATTGGGAGCGATCTCCAGGGTCACCGTATTGTCTTTCACGTCATTGACCTTTCCATAGATGCCGCCGGTGGTGACCACACGGTCGCCTTTCTGAAGACTGCTGCGGTATTTCGACAGTTCTTTCTGCTTCTTCATCTGCGGACGGATCATAAAGAGATAAAAGATCACGATGATCAGCACCAGAAAGACCAGTGACATCATTTGTCCGGACTGTTGGCCTGAGCCTCCCTGCTGGGGAGTCATGGCCAGGATCATACTTAAAGTGTTCATGTTCATTTTGATTTGATATTACTGTAAAAACTATTTCTTTGAGGGTTCCACCTGTGCCATGATGTACAGGATGGTGACCGGCGGGCTGGTATTGCCTCTGACAGCAATGCTTTTCCGCTGGGCCCCGCTTTTTCCGAGACTGTTGAACTCGACCTCTATCTCACCCTTCCCGCCGGGTTTGACCGGTTTTTTCGAATATTTCGCCACGGTACATCCGCAGGAGGCCGACACGGAAGTGATCAGCAGATCGGCCGTGCCTGTATTGGTGAAATGAAAGGTATGGCTGACCACCTCTCCCTCGGTCATCTTCCCGAGATCATACGAATATTCGGTAAAAACGATCTTCGGGTGCCCCGTATCGGACACGGCCTTCCCCTCTCCTTTTGCGTTCCGATCTTTCCCCGCGTTATGCCCGCATGAAACGACCATCATCCATCCTGCCAGGACAACCGGTATGTAAAAATAAGATGGCCTCATCCTCTCAAAATATTATAATGCAAAGTAACAAGAAAATTATCACACCACCAATATCTATTCCTCATGAAGAACGACACTATACCTCTCCGATAAGGCCGCGGCCTTCCTTGCGAAAGCGGTTCTCTTTTTTCAGATCGGCCACGATCTTGTCGAGGATACCATTGACAAAGACCGCACTCTTTTCGGTGCTGTAGTACTTGGCGATCTCGATGTATTCATTGATGGACACCCGCACGGGGATATCTGCAAAATGGAGGATCTCCGTGATGGCCTGTATCAGGATCAGTACATCCAGCCGGGCGATACGGTCCACCTCCCAGTTCCGGGTATGCTGCTCAATGAGGCCCGTATATTCGTCGTGGTGCAGGATGCTCTTGTGAAGGAGTTGCAGGGCAAACTGTTCATCCTCGGGGCTCCGGTACATGGAAGGCAGGGTGATCGCACGTCCATTCCTGGCAGGGAAAAGATCCACAAAGCGTATCAGTGCCGACAGAATGAACTCCAACTCATCGTTCCAGTAGATGCTCTGCTCTTCAAGGCTCGTCTGCAGATCCTCGCTGGCCGGCAATATCTCACTGAGCAGGTATTTGATGAGAAAGCGGTCATTCTTATAATTATCTTCGCCGTTGTTCATATACTCCCTGTAAGCATCCGTGGCCACCAGCGTATTGTATAACTTTTTCACCAGCACTGCGTTATCATTCCATCCCACGGAATGGTTCCGGATGTAAGCAGTGAGCTCTTCATGGTTGCGCAGGTCCCCTATCAGACGATTGCGTATAAAACGCTCGTTCGGGTTCAGCTCTTCGGGCGTAGGCATTTTCTTCTCCTTTCCCAGCCGTATCTTCTCTTCCGCATAGTCGACCAGGTCAAAGAGTAACAGGAGGATCAGGAAAAACATATAATACGATCGTTCCAGTGACGTTTTCAGCTCTTGCTCAGCCTGTTGTATCGTACTGTCACTTTTGCGCGACCAGGCATACAGTATCTGCAACACCTTGATCCTTATCAATCGTCTGCTCAGCATAAATACTTCAGATAAATTCAGGATGCAAATGTAAGGAATTTATCCGGGGATGGTGATCTTTACCTGTAAATCGCCCCAAAGCAGGTGTCCGGTGATGTTTAAGAGTTAAGTTTTTAACAATTAAAATATTTTTTTTTACATTTGACCGTCTGTTTTAACCTATTTATTATTAACCAAACCAGGAACCTAAACCGAAGAATGATGGAAGAAGGAACTGAAAAAAACGGAAATCAGGAAAGAACATTGCGTGAGGAGATCTTTTCCAAGGCTGTTCGCGCGGGTAAGAGGACCTATTTTTTTGATGTGAAAGCCACCCGGCGGAACGAGTACTACCTGACGCTCACGGAGAGTAAGAAACGTTTCAGTAAGGAGGGACAAGCTTTCTTTGAGAAACACAAGATCTTTTTGTACCGGGAAGATTTTGACAAATTCCTGGACGGGCTCAAAGAGGTTCTGGACTTTATTCAACGGGAACAGCCGTATGACCCGGCAGAGCATGCCCGTCATGAACAAGCCCCCGGGCCGGCAGCCGAAGTGAACGAAGTGGCAGAGGTGGAAGCCAATGTGGAAGCCAATGTGGAGGAACCTGTGGCAGAAGACTTCACCAACATTGAATTCGAGGACCTGGAAGACAAGAAAGAGTAAGCTCTTTTCCCCGGTTATCTTTATTCATAACAACCTGTGTTTCCCGCCACCGGGAGCAGACGGGTTTTTTATCTCCTTGTACCGCAGCCCCCTTATTTTCCCCATAAGTAGGTATTGTATTTTTCGCCGTACGGCCGTAAGTTTGCATCACCGAAAATAAACGGTTTTTATTGAGGCTGTCGGAGCTACATACCAATGAGACGGCGATCATTGTCAAAGTGATGGGTCGCAGCACCTTCCGGAAAAGGATGGGTGAGATGGGTTTTATCCGGGGGCAGAAGATCCGGGTGGTACGCAATGCGCCGCTGAAAGATCCCATCGAATATTCGATCATGGGTTATTCCGTCTCGCTGCGCCGCTCCGAAGCCCGGCTCATCGAGGTGGTCACCGAAGAAGAAGCCCGCAAACTGCTGGGTAGCAACATCCGGGGGGTGATCACGGAGGAAGACATCAAACGGTCGGCCCTGGAGAAAAGCAAGACCATCAACGTGGCCCTGGTGGGCAACCCCAACAGCGGCAAGACCACCCTCTTCAACAATATCTCCCACTCCAAAGAGCATGTGGGCAATTACGGAGGGGTCACCATCGAGTCGAAGAGCGCTTCTTTTGAGTTCAACGGCTATACCTTCAACCTGATGGACCTCCCCGGCACCTACTCGCTCTCAGCCTTCACGCCCGAGGAGCTGTATGTGCGGAAATATCTCCTGGGCGAGCTGCCCGACATTGTCATCAACGTGGTAGATGCCTCCAACCTGGAACGCAATCTCTATCTCACCACCCAGCTCATCGACATGGACCTGAGCATCGTCATCGCCCTGAACATGTACGATGAGATCGAAAAAAAAGGGGATATCCTCGACTATGAGGCGCTGGGCAGCCTGCTGGGGATCCCCATTGTGCCCACCGTCTCCACCAAAGGCAAAGGCATCTACAAGCTCTTCGAGCGGGTCATCAATGTGTATGAAGGCAGGGATCCTGTCGCCCGGCATGTGCACATCAATTTCGGGGAGGAGATCGAGAGATCGCTCCACAAGATCCAGGACCTCATCTGGCAAAATAAACAGCTGACCGTACAGATCTCTTCCCGTTTTTATGCTATCAAGCTGCTGGAGAAAGACAAAGCAGCCCACTTTTCCCTGTCGCGGTGGGACAATTACGAAGATATCAAACAGACCGCCGAAAAAGAGATCCAGCGGCTGGAGGCGCTGTATCACGAGGACACCGGCACGCTCATTACGGATGCCCGCTACGGATTCATCTCCGGCGCCCTTAAGGAAACCCTGAAGAAAAGTCCCCGCAACCGCCGGGAGCGCACCGATCAGATCGACCGCGTCCTGACCCACAGGATCTGGGGATACCCCCTTTTCTTCCTCTTTCTTTTCTTCACTTTCTTTGCCACCTTCGAGGTAGGGAAATAT
>WFRO01000332.1 GCA_015486475.1 Bacteroidales bacterium | reverse complement strand
TCCAGTGGATCGCGCCATTGGTCTCCATCCTGTGATACAGAGGAGCATCCGGTTTCTTTTTCAGAGTGATCTGGTCGAGATGGCCCGAATTGGGATGCAATACCACGGTCATCTTATCATTGTCGATCCGCAGCCCGGGAGCCTCTCCCTGCACCCGCAGATCCGTCTCGTACATTTTGGCCATGGCGTTCTCATTGTTGTAATAGACCAGGAAGACCTTGCTCTTACGCGCCGGCACATTGGCCAGGAAGGATACACGGGCCGTCACGGTGGGCATCCAGTAAGGGATCTGACGGGTGGGCTTGCCGTTCTTGTCCGGGTCCAGGCTGTCCTTCTTCATGTATTTCATGATGTCGTACACCTGGCTGGGTACCTCCGTCAGGGCAAAAGTCTCCGGATCGACGGCCACGACCCGCACATCCCGCTTGAGCTGCTGAGCCTCGTCAGGGTAAAAAGACAACAACACCTCCACAGGCTCTTCCTGCCGGTCTATACCGGCGGTCTCCGTCAGCACAATGGCTTTGTAGTTTTTCCAGGCTTTGTCAAAAACAGTTGCCCCTGTAGGAGCCTTCACCTTTTTGGTGGCCGTGAGAAACACATCGTCTTTGGATCTGTGGACGGCTTTTTTCATCCGTACCTTGATGGTGATCTCATACTCTTTCCCGGGTTCCCATTTCACCCAGCCTACGATATGCGGGTTTTTGTACAGGGTGCCATCCAGAGAGAGACCGTAGCCGGAGGGAGGCCTGTGACTCAGGGCCGGCCGGTCCATGTCCGTGATCTCATGCTCTTTGTGCAGGTCATTGAAACGAAGCCATTTGCCGTTGACCGCTGTTTCAACTTCGATGATCGAGGCTTGCGGCAGTTCCACCTCCGCCAGAAAATGATAAAAGGGAATGGCCGGAACGGGATACCCCAGCTCAAGTTTTTTGATGACCAGCCCCTGGGGCTTATCACCCCTGGCATATCCCTGCGATGAGAAGAATATCACGAAGGATAAACTGATGAGAAGAAAATATGTGAACTTTTTCATGGGATTAAAGTTTTTGGTTGGGTCAGGTTATTTACGGCTTTCCGTGATCAGGTTATGCTCGCGGAACCATTGCAGGCTCTTTTCCCAGGGGCCGCCGGAGCCCCACAGGTAATAGGAAAAATACATGGTGCTTTTCCGGAAAATGGGTACCCAGGGCTGAAATTCGGCATAATAATAATGTGAATCTCCATTGGATGGATGGTTCTGCCACATGTGCAGGAACAAGGGCTGATCCACCGGGAAAGCTCCGATGAAAGTGATGTCTTCCTGCGTGTCATATCCTGCATTCCATCCCTCCTTCAGGAGGAAGGCCTGGCCGTAGTATTTGTCAGGATCCATACGGAATTCATGGACGCCTGTTTTTTCCGGTACGTAAAAAGCATCCTCCGTCCAGTGTTTTTTCCCCAGCGCCAGCATGGGCTGTGGCCCGATCACGTTGGCTTCGGGATTTTTGAAGGTGAGGGCGAAGCGCACCTCCAGCAGGGGGGTGTTGCCATAAAGGGTGAAGGTCTTTTCCAGCCGGTTTCCGAAATAATCCGCCCACATCCTTACCCGTACATAATCGCCTTCTTTCTTCACGATCTCTGCGTGATAGATCTTGTGTGTTTCCATGCTGGCCTGGCCGAGGAAATCTTCAAAGCCCCCGTAAGGATAATAGTTGTGTTTGCGGAAAGGCCGGTTGGCGTCCACCGGTTTTTCGGGCCAGAGCTTAAAGAGCACATTGTCATTGCGGCTTTTGACGATATATTCGATCACGCGGCCGCCGGTGGCCAGGAGGGTGACCCTCACACTGTCATTTTCCATCCGGTATTCATTGACCCCGTCGCCGTTAAGGTCGATCGCATAGGCATAGGGTTTTCCTTCGGCTTTGCCCACACCCAGTTGGGATGTGTATTCCAGATCCAGGGCGGATACTTTCACCTGGTAGTTCCCGGCCGGCACCTGCAGCTTGAACAACATGTTTTTGAAGGTGGCCCTTGGGGTGTGGCACTCCTGTTTTGCCGTGAAGACGGTTTTTCCTTTCCGGACATCGATCACCTGCACTTTCACCGGGAAGGCTGTCTTTGGGGTGAAATTATGAATGGTCACCGGATAATTGACCGTGGGCTCCATGCCGTACAGCAGGCGATAGACGGAAATGGCAGGAGGCAGCTCGAATTTTGCGAGTGTGCTTTTCTGTTTTCCGTTCCAGTCGAAATGCACGGCGATGGTGTTGGTCCTGTCCATGGCTTTTACTGCCGGTGAGAGCGGGAAATGAACGACCTGGCTGCTGCCGGCGGGGAGATCGACGGCAGCGGATAACTTTTTACTCTTCAGTTGTATGGGCAATACAATGCTTATGGTTCCCGACACCGGATGGGGACAGGTATTGGTGACGGACACCTGCAGGTCATAACCTTTCATCCCCGTTTCCAGGCTGATGCGGTTCAGGAAATGATCGTCCAGATACTGCCGGTCCAGCCACAGCATCTCCAGGGCATGACGGTATCGTGCAGGCCCCATCATGGTTCCTCCCCCCAGGATGCCCACCTCACGCCTGTCCATAATAGCTTTCCACATGCTGTCACGGGAGAACACCGATCCTTTCGGGGTGAAGAGCACCATACTGGACAGGTCATTGTCTTCCAGTCTGCCGGTCTTCAATACAAAAGGAACATTTTGGTTGTCGATCTGTTCCTTATTCCCGGCCGTGGCTATGTATCCGTCAAAATGGTAAGGGTCGGATTGCGGATCATAGACACTCCGGAAGACATATCCGCCTTTCTTTCTGGCATAATCCACCCAGTTTTCCGGCGTGTACATCTGCTGTATCTGGAATCCGTCATAATCTTTGCATCCATAGATACGTGTGGCGCCTACGTCCGTCACTACAGGCAGATGTACTGCTTTGATCCAGGTGACGAGACTGTCTTTCAACAAAAAGTCCATGTATCCGTCGAACACGAACCAGTCGCATCCTTCGTTCATGCCCAGGCCCATTATCTCTACGGGATG
>WFRO01000331.1 GCA_015486475.1 Bacteroidales bacterium | reverse complement strand
GGCCTTCTATTGTAAATTATTTATTAACTTGCAACCCGTGAAATGGTTCGGTTTTTGATGATCATACAGCGATCGGACGGTCCGAATAACAACAACCAATGAAAACACCGGTGGTGAAAAGATATCTGT
The DNA here is from genome assembly GCA_015486475.1 of Bacteroidales bacterium. Classification (GTDB taxonomy): domain Bacteria; phylum Bacteroidota; class Bacteroidia; order Bacteroidales; family VadinHA17; genus DRPN01. The sequence goes on along the minus strand of WFRO01000331.1, from coordinate 10,801 downwards.
TTCTTTTATTACTGCCCTTTCTGTTCACGAACGGGCAGGCCCAGACGTCGCAGGCCATCCCCGACGGGATCATCAAGGCCATCCGTACGGGGGATGCCAACAAGCTCTCTCCCTGGTTCAACAGCTCGGTGCAGCTGATCATCCTGGACCGTGAGAATGTGTACAGCCGTTCCCAGGCCACCATGATCATGAAGGATTTTTTCAAGAAACATCCTCCCAAGAGCTTCTCGATCATCCACGAGGGAGGAAAGCCCAAAGCCCGTTTCGGCATCGGTCTGCTGAAAACCACAGAGCAGACCTACAGGATCTACCTTCTGATCAAGCCCGACAATAACAAGTCTGTGATCTTACAGCTAAGAATAGAGAAAGAAAATGGATGATCTCGAACAGTTTCTCACCAATGCCATCCGGGAGGATGTCGGTGATGGCGACCACACCTCCGAAGCATGTATTCCTGACAAAACACAGGGCAGGGCCGAACTGCTGATCAAGGACAACGGCATCCTCGCCGGCGTCCATGTGGCCCAAAAGGTCTTTCAGCTCATCGATCCTGAGATACGCATGAACATCCACATGGAAGACGGGGAGTATGTACGTCCCGGCGTGATCGTCTTCGAGATACACGGCAACGTGCGGTCCATCCTGCTGGGTGAGCGGCTGGCCCTCAACATCATGCAGCACATGAGCGGCATCGCCACGCAGACCCGCACTTTCGTCGATCAGGTGAAAGGCCTGAATGCCCGCATCCTCGACACCCGCAAAACCACCCCCGGCATGCGCATCCTCGACAAGGAGGCCGTGCGCATCGGCGGCGGAGAGAACCACCGCATGGGCCTCTACGATATGATCCTCATCAAGGACAACCACATCGACTACCTCGGCAGCCTCGAGAAAGCCATCGACGCCGTACACGACTATTTTGAGAAAGAGGGCCGCACCTGGAAGATCGTCATCGAAGCCCGCGACCTGGAGAGCGTCGACCGCATCCTGGCACACGGCGGGGTGGACCGCATCATGCTGGATAATTTCTCCCTCGAGGATACCCGTACCGCCGTCGAAAGGATCGATCAACGTTTCGAGACCGAGTCGTCCGGCGGCATCACCCTCGAGAACGTACGGGCCTACGCCCTCTGCGGCGTTGACTACATCTCCGTAGGTGCCCTCACCCACCAGATCACCAGCCTTGACATGAGCCTGAAAGCAATAGTGGAGTAAGAAGTGTGGAGTGTGGAGTGTGGAGTGCCTAGAGTTGAAAGTTTCAGGTTTCAGGTTCCAGGTTATTAATTTCGAGCTTCAAGCATCGCACATCCCCGCCCGGACGAACGTCCGTTCGGACGGGGTGCTTCTTCACCCAGCAACCAGCACCTTGCACCCAGCACCTAGTACCTTTTCAACCTTCAAGCTTCAAGCATCAACCTTCGAACTTCTTCAGTTCCTCCAGTCTCCCTTCCAGCGCTTTGATCTTCGCCTCGGCATCGGCTTTCTTCTGCTGTTCGCGTTCCACCACCTGCGCCGGGGCGTTGGCCGTGAAACGCTCGTTCTGCAGCTTCTTCATCACGTTGGCCAGGAAGCCGCGGGCATATTTCAGCTCTTCCTCCAGCTTGTGCATCTCCTCCGCCACATCGATCTGCTCCTCAAAGGGGATGTAATACTCCGTGGCTTTCACGATGAAGGAGATCGCGTTCTCCGGCTTGCTGTCGATGAAGGTCACCTCCCCCAGGCGGGCCAGCTTGCGCAGCACCGGCAGGAAGCTGTCGTCGTAAACCTTTCTGTCGGACCGGATCATCAGATCCACCGGATCCTTCATGGGGATGTTCCTCTCCTTGCGGATGGCCCGTATCTGCGTGACGGCCTCTTTGGTCCGCTCGAAGCGGTCGGTGAGGGTGGCGTCGTATGCTTCTGCCGCCGGCCAGGCAGCTACCATGATGCTCTCGCCTTCGCGCCGCGGCCGCAGCAGGTGCCATATCTCCTCGGTGATGAAGGGCATGAAGGGATGCAGCAGCAGGAGCAGCTCTTCGAAGAAAGCGAGCGATTCCTCTTTGGTGCGCTCATCCATCTTCCGGCCGAAGGGCGGCTTGACGGCTTCGAGATACCAGGATGAGAAGTCATCCCAGAAGAGACGGTACACCGTCATGAGGGCCTCCGAGAGACGGTAGGCAGCGAACTCGCCGTTGAGCTTCTCTTTCGTCTCATTGAGGCGGTGGCGGAACCAGGTGACGGCCGCGGCGGCTGCCTCCTCCTGCGGCGCCGAAGCGTCGGTCTGCCACCCCTGCACGAGACGGAAAGCGTTCCAGATCTTGTTGCCAAAGTTGCGCCCCTGCTCGGTGAGACTCTCATCGAAGAGCAGGTCGCCGCCGGCCGGCGAGCAGAGGAGCATGCCCACACGCACCCCGTCAGCACCGTACCTGCGGATCAGCTCCAGCGGGTCGGGCGAGTTGCCCAGCGACTTCGACATCTTGCGGCGCTGCTTATCACGGACGATACCCGTGAGATAAACATTCTTAAAAGGCTTCTCCCCGGCATATTCATAGCCGGCGATGATCATGCGCGCCACCCAGAAGAAAAGGATCTCGGGCGCCGTCACCAGATCGTCGGTAGGATAATAGTATCTGAAGTCGGGGTTGTCAGGCTCCAGGATGCCGTTGAACACCGAGATGGGCCACAGCCACGAGGAGAACCAGGTGTCCAGCACATCCTCGTCCTGCTGCAGGTCGCTCACCTGCAGGACATCGTTGCCCGTCTTCTCCCGTGCCAGGCGCAGGGCCTCCCCGTCGCTCTCCGCCACCACATAGTCGTCGGTGCCGCGGATGTACCAGGCAGGGATGCGGTGGCCCCACCAGAGCTGGCGCGAGATGCACCAGTCGCGGATGTTCTCCATCCAGTGACGGTAAGTATTCTTGAACTTGGGCGGCACCAGACGGATGTCGTCGTTCATCACATGCTCAAGGGCCGGCTGTCCCAGCTCCTTCATCCGCAGGAACCACTGCAGTGAGAGGCGCGGCTCAATGACCACATCGGTGCGCTCGGAATAACCCACCTTGTTGGTGTAGTCCTCCTCTTTCACCAGATAACTCTCTTCGGCCAGCTGCCGGACGATCTTTTTGCGCACCTCGAAACGGTCCTCACCTACGTAAAGTTGGGCCGCCTCGCTGAGGGTGCCGTCCTCGTTGAGGATATCCACTGTCTCCAGACCGTGGCGTTTGCCGATCTCATAGTCGTTCTCGTCGTGCGCCGGCGTGATCTTCAGCGCCCCGGTACCGAACTCCGGGTCCACATAGTCATCTTCGATCACCGGCACCTCACGGTTGATGAGAGGAACCAGCACCTTCTTCCCGACGAATTTCCTGTACCGCTCATCGGCCGGGTTGACGCACACCGCCGTATCGCCCAGGATCGTCTCGGGACGTGTGGTAGCAATGGTGAGATAGTCGTCGCTGTCCTTCACTTTGTAGCGCAGGTAATACAGCTTGCTCTGCACCTCCTTGTAGATCACCTCCTCGTCGGAGAGGGCGGTGCGGGCAGCCGGGTCCCAGTTGACCATGCGCAGGCCGCGGTAGATATGGCCCTTGCGGTAGAGGTCGACGAACACCCGGATAACGCTGGCCGACATGTCGGGATCCATGGTGAACTTCGTACGCTGCCAGTCGCAGGAAGCCCCCAGCTTCTTGAGCTGCTCAAGGATGATGCCGCCGTGTTTCTCCTTCCATTCCCAGGCATATTCGAGGAATTTCTCCCGCGGGAGATCCCTTTTGTAGATGCCCCGTTCGCGCAGCATGCCCACCACCTTGGCCTCGGTGGCGATGGAGGCGTGGTCGGTGCCCGGCACCCAGAGGGCGTTCTTCCCCTGCATGCGGGCACGCCGCACCAGGATATCCTGGATGGTGTTGTTGAGCATGTGGCCCATGTGCAGCACCCCCGTCACGTTGGGCGGGGGGATGACGATGGTGTAGGGCTCACGCTCGTCCGGCACCGAACGGAAGAAGCCCTGCTCCATCCAGTAGCGGTACCACTTGTCCTCGGTCTTCGAGGGATCGTATTTTGATGGGATCTCCATAGCCTGAAAATTTGTAGCTGCAAAAATAAGCATTTCAGCCATTAGGCCATGCACAAGGGGAAAAATGATGAATATCGAACACTGAATATCGAATAATAAATGTGAATTCTCTAAAAATCAAACCTGGAACCTGAAACCTGGAACCTGAAACGATATCAGTACAGACGCAATTCATTGCGTCTCAAACCCTCAAACGTCCGCGCAGCGGACCTCAAACGCTCGCGCAGCGAGCTTCAAACCTCAAACGCCTGCTCGCAGGCTCATCCTCTCTCCCCTCTCATCTCTCATCTCTCATTCTTTGCACGCCGTAGTCCCGATTCATCGGGACGAAGGCGGGGCTCATTTCTCCTCACTCTCTCCTTCTGCCAGGCCGCCAGGACGATGACCGCCAGGACAGCCAGGATCACATATACGGCCATGGGGATGGGCATAGCCTCCCCGGAGGCATAGGAATGCAGACCGGTGAGATAATAGTTCACCCCGTAGTAGGTCATGATCACGGAGAAAAAGGCCAGCACCGCTGCCAGGTTGAAGGCAAACTCTCCCCGCAGGCCCGGGATCAGGCGCATGTGCACGACAAAGACATACACCAGCCCGGTGACCAGCGCCCAGGTCTCCTTGGGGTCCCACCCCCAGTAGCGGCCCCACGACTCATTGGCCCAAACTCCGCCCAGGAAGGTGCCGATCCAGAGGAAATATATTCCCAGGATGAGGGTCATCTCGTTGATGCGGGTGAGGGTGGTGAGCGTCTGATCTATATGATCCTTGTTCTTCTCCGTCCTGAAGATGAGCAGGAACAGGTTGAAGAGCCCCAGCACCATACCCATGCCCAGGAACCCATAGCTGGCGGTAATGACCGACACATGGATCGAGAGCCAGTAGGACTTCAGCACTGGTACGAGCGGCGTGATCTCCGGGCTCATCCAGCTGAGATGGGCCACGAACAGGGTGAGGGAGGCCAGGATGCCCCCTGCCGCCAGGGCGAAGGGCGACTTGCGGGTAAAGACCACCCCGGCCAGCACCGTGGCCCAGGCGATATAGATCATCGACTCATAACCGTTGCTCCAGGGAGCATGACCCGAAATGTACCAGCGCAGCGCCAGGCCCAGCGTATGGAACGCAAAACCGGTTGCAATAAGGATCACCGATACCTTTATGACAAGCCGGATCTTCAGTCCCGGGATGAGGATGGAAAAGAACAGCAGCACCAGCAGGACAAAACCCATCAGACCGTACACGATGGAAACTTTCCCGAAGATACCGGCCTTATTATAAAAGATCTCTGCCCGTACTTTTCTTTCGGGGGGCACCAGGCCGGCAGCCGTTTGCCGCTGGTATCTTTTGATGCTTTGCGCAAGCGAATCGATCCCGGAGATACTCTTCTTTTCACGGAGGGATATGAACAGGCGCTGTATGGTCTTATTGATAAAAACCGAATCTTTTGCAGACAACTGCGGGATATGCTCGCCGGGGGCATACCAGCGGTTGTCAGGATCCCCGGCAACGGGAAAGAGACGCAGCATCCTTCCCGTATAAACGAGATAGCAGATATTCAGCCGCTCATCTGTCTTGAGGATGTCCTGATCCACTTTGCTGCGGGTGGCAGGATCTTTCCGGTAAGCCCTCTGGACAGCCATGGACAGGATATAGGTATGGTTATGACCCTGATCAAAAAAATCCGTAAACGCGGCGAAAGATCCCTGAATGCCCACCATCTTCCTGACCTGTTTGTTCGATACGCGTATCATGGGTACCTGCTGCCACTCCTTAGGGTAAAAGACCATGCTCAGCACCACCTGCTCAGGGGTCAGGCCCCCGATCGTGGACTTATATGCCACCTTCCGCACGATCTCTGAGGCCAGCGTCTGGAACGGTTTGATGCGACCTCCCTGATCCTGCACCAGCACGTCGCTGAATGCCTCCGCCTGCGCCCTGGTAACCATCTTCGCAGGCAGGGAGATCTCTTTGGCCGAAACAGGCTGTGAGGACAACCCGCCGATCACCAGAGCAAAACCTATGATGGAGGCGATCTTTTGGGGAGCGCCGGAAAGATCGATGGAACGCCCCAGTTGCATGAAACGGCTGTTCCTGTTGAAGATGGACAGCAACATGCCCAGCGTCATCAGAAAATAACCGATATAGGTCAGTGTGGTACCCAGGGCATCATGGTTGACCGAAAGGATGGTGCCTTTTTCATCCGGGTCATAAGAAGACTGGAAAAAACGGTAACCCCTGTAATTCAGCACATGGTTCATGTAGATGCGAAACGGTCTTTTTACCCCTTTCTCCGGATCGGTGAGCACCACCTCGCTGGCATACGAAGAGGGACTGTTGGAGCCGGGATAACGCTCGATCTGAAAATCATTCAGATGAAGACTGAAGGGTAAACGGATCTCCTTCACACCAAATGCCAGACGGACACGGGTATCACCGAGCATGACCGCTGCCGGAGCACCCGCCTGCCCGTGATAAGCCTTGACATAAACCTTTTTTGCCCCTTCTTTCCCCGAGATCCGGAACTGCAGGATATCAGGTACCGTAGCCGGCCGTGCCGAAGGCATATAACTGAGTAACCGAATGGAATAAACTTCTCCTCCCAGACGTACCTTTTTTTTGAAACGGGGTTCCTTCCCCCGGACAAACAACGCCCTTTTTTGAAAAGATACTTTTTCGTTTCCCTTTTCCAGCGTCCCGGTGATCCAGGTACCGGAAGTAAGCAAAACAGAGGAATCCTCTCCCTCCCGGATGTGCATAGTGCCTTCGTAACTGATATACCGTGTAACCGCAGCTCCCAGGACAATGAAGATGAAAGCAATGTGAAAAAGGAAGATCGTCAGCTTCTTCTTTTTATAGACCTTGCGGATGAACATATTGCCGGTGAGGTTCACGATGAGCAGCAGGATGACAAGCTTGAACCACCAGGCATCATAAACGGCGACCCTTGCTGTGGGCGAGCCATATTTACTCTCAATGAAAGTGGCCATGCCTGCCGATACGGCCATGAACAATATCAGGAAACCCATCAGGACAGGCGAAAAAAGGAAACGCAAAGATCTCTTCATCAAAGCATGTTTTGTTTCTGTCGGATCAGCCGGTAAAGATAATGTCTTGTCAGCACTTTCAGAGCAAATCCCATAAAACAATTTTTCTCTGCTTTTTCGTTGCAGAACATATTCTGCCTGAAAAATTTACTTTAACTTTGAATGATCAATAAAACCACCAGACCATGCCAAAGATATCAGACAAAGGGAACAGGATGCCGGCCTCACCGATACGGCGGCTGGTACCTTATGCCGAAGAGGCCATACACCGGGGCCATAAGGTCTATTTCCTCAACATCGGCCAACCCGATATTCCCACGCCGGAGGTAGCACTGCAGGCCATCCGGCATTTCGATGAAAAAGTGGTCAAATACAGTCATTCGGCAGGTATTGAATCCTACCGCCGCAAGCTGGCCGGCTATTACCGGAGCGTGGGCATTGACATCGACTGGACGCAGATCATGATCACCACCGGCGGCTCGGAGGCGATCCTCTTCGCGATGATGGCCTGCTTCGATCCGGGCGATGAGATCATCATACCCGAGCCTTTCTATGCCAATTACAACGGTTTCGCTGCCGAGGCAGGCGTGAAGGTGGTGCCGGTGACCTCTTACATTGAGGACGGATTTGCCCTGCCTCCGATGGAGGAGATCGAGCAAAAGATCACCCCCCGCACCAAAGGGATCATGGTGTGTAACCCCAACAACCCCACCGGCTATCTTTACAGCCGCGAAGAGCTGGAAGCCCTGCGGGATATCGTTAAAAAACACGACCTCTTCCTTTTCGCCGACGAGGTGTACCGCGAATTTTGCTATGACGGAAAAGAGCATTTCTCGGTGATGAACCTGGAAGGCATCGAAGAGAACGTAGTGCTGATGGACTCGGTGTCGAAGCGTTACAGCTCATGCGGCAGCCGCATTGGCGCCCTGATCACCCGTAACAGGGAGGTGTTCGATACGGCACTCAAGTTTGCCCAGGCACGGCTGAGCCCGCCCACCTTCGGGCAGGTGGCTGCCGAAGCCTCCCTCGACACGCCCAAAGAATATTTCGAAGAGGTGTACAACGAATATATCGCCCGCCGCGACTACCTCGTAGGGGCCCTCAACAGGATCGACGGGGTCTTCACCCCCGTCCCCGGCGGCGCCTTTTATACCATCGTCCGCCTGCCGGTAGATGATGCGGATAAATTTGCCCAGTGGATCCTCAGCGATTTCTCTTACGAAGACGCCACGGTGATGCTGGCCCCCGCCTCCGGATTCTATGCCACCCCCGGCCTCGGAAAGGACGAGGTGCGCATCGCCTACGTGCTGAAGATCGATGACCTGAAGCACGCCGTCAAAGTGCTGGAAGAGGCGCTGAAGGTGTATCCGGGAAGGAAGTAGGGGGAAGTACAAAGGTTGATCGATGAACGACGAATGACGAAGGTCGAATATCGAATATCGAATGTTGAATGTTGAATGTTGATTCCCGCCTTCGTCCCGATAAATCGGGACTACAGACGGACAAGTTTGATTGCTGATTTTTCAATCATTCATGCATTCAATCATTCAAGCATTTCTACTGATTTTGCGACCAACGGGAGCTAATTTCGTGAGGGCGCAGCCCGAGCTAATTTCTTCCTCTATTTAAACTCCACCGGCACCGACAACTCCACCGGCACGCTCCTGCCGCGCTGTTTTCCGGGCGTCCAGGCAGGCAGCGAGGAGATCACCCGTACCGCCTCTTTGTCCAGTTGGGGATCTATGCTGTGGACCTTGTCCACATAGACATCCTTCACCCTGCCCTGCTCATCCACGGTGAAATTGACCCAAACCGTGCCGCCTATGCCTTTTTTCTTCAGCTTTTCCGGGTATTTCAGGTGCGAGGAGATATATTTCTTCAGGGCCGGCATGCCCCCTGGATAGTGCGGCACATCCTCCACCACGTAGAAGATCTCTTCCTTGCCATTCACCGTGACGGGCTGCGAAGAGCTTTCCCGCTGCACAGGCACTTCATTCAGGTCCAGACGGATGATCCCTTTTTTCAGACGGATCACAGCATCTTCACCCGCTTTCAGCTTTTTCTTCACCGTTTCATACCCGACAAAGGAAAAAGCCACCTCTTCTTCCGGTTTGTCCATGATCAGAACAAATTTCCCGGAAGGACCCGTCATCGTTCCCCGGGTCGTGTTCACAACCACCACGCTGACCCCCTGCTTCGGTTGGCCGGTAGCATCATCGATCACTTTTCCCTTCAACTTATATTCTCCCTGTTGTTTGAGTGTGAGTATGATCACTCCATTACGGGCTTTCTCTCCATAGAGCTTTACAGCTTTGTCCCCTTTGATGACATCGATCTTCCGGATATCTTCAGAAGATATATTTTTCATTTCCTCATTGCTTATCTCTTTGCCGTTCAAAATATACAATACGGGCCTCCCCATGGTACCGGTTTCCCCGTCAGGATTTGAAGGAGGTGGAGGTAATGTACCCTCAAGTCGTTCCATCCTGACCTCGTTGTCTTTCCCGATCTTAAGGAGCAGTTCTTGTTTCAGATATCCGCGCTGCTCAAAAACCACTTTACTTTTACGTGATTCCGCAGCAAGCATGAAACGGCCATGTACATCACTTACTGTGCCGGTCCCCTTCCCCGGAAGGTAAATATTTATCCCGGGGACAGGATCCCCCGTTTTACTATCTATAACATGACCCGTCAAAACATATTTCTCCTTCTGTTCAGGAAAAGTCGGATGACTGTTTTTTTCAACCGGAGGATTGGAAAAAGCGAAGACCAGGATGAGGATCACGGGCAGGAGCAGGAGGCTCCACCATTTTTTGCTGTTGGGAGATCTCATTTTTTTCATCATCAGGATTCTTTTATGGTTCAGTGAAAAATTCAAAGGGGTGATCAGGGCAGCGTTCCCGCCCCCCAGGACAAAGCCGATCAGGGTACGCTGGTAGTCGCCGGCAGGGATCCCCTGCGCCAGCACAGCTCTGTCGGCCAGATATTCATGGGTCTCTTTCATGGCACGGTTCATCAGCCAGACAAAAGGGTTGGGCCACTGAATAACGGAAAACAACTCCATCAGCAGGAGGTCCCAGGTATGATGCTGCCGGATATGCTCTTTCTCATGCAGGATCACCTCTCCGATGTTCGGCTCCACCAGTTGTTCCGGATGAACGAACACCCAGCTAAAAAATGAAAAAGGACTTTTCACATGCCTGTCCGCCACGATCTTTACACCATCCCGTCTGATCACCGGTGACCTCCGGATCCGCAGAAATAACCGTAAGCCCTGCACCACAATACGCAACAACAGCACACCCGCCACGGCCAGGTAGATCCATAACAGGAGATGCGAAACATCCGGCCCGGAAGACACCGCTGAGGAGACCGGGGGCGCAGGTATCAGGACCTGTTCAAAATTGATATAACTGCGGGATATCACCTGTACCGGTGCCGGATCCCCTCCGGGCAACAGCCGGGAGATATCCACCAGGGGGATCAGGAGCGAAAGGACCACGCTGCCGAGAAAATAATATCGGTTGAAACGAAAGAAAGTCTCCTTCCGCAGAAAAGCCACATAAAAAAAATAGAACACCGCCAGGGTGATCGCCGAACGCAAAAGATAAGAAATAAAAGGGCTCATGACTTTTCCTCCTTCTTTTGGATCTCCTCCCTGACCTCCTGCATGATCTGCTCGAGCTCCTGCAGGGAAAGATCACTC
>WFRO01000330.1 GCA_015486475.1 Bacteroidales bacterium | reverse complement strand
TCCCCCTTATCATCCACCACCCTTCCGTTGATACCGGAAGTAGTGGTCCCCTGCCCGAAAAGCAGGGTCCCGGTAAAGGCAAATGCCACTACCGCAACAAATAAACTGATCACTACTCTTTTCATAGAAATTGTTGGTTTAGGTTAATAATTGAAAATACTATATAAAGGTGGAACAAAAATACAAAATCACCCCATGCCCGTATCAGAAAAAGTTAACAAATTGTTAACAATCTTTCCCGTGCTGCCGGCCGAGGCAAGGACATATTCCCGGGCGATGGTGCCGGCAGTTTCCCGCGAGGGGATATCGTCATAAAACCGGTTCAACAACTGTTCCGCCTCCCCGGCATCCGTGACCGGGAAAGCCCCTCCCTGCTGCACCAGATCCACCGCTTCCCGGAACTTGCGGTACCGGGGACCGAAAAGAACGGGCATGCCATATACCGCGGCCTCCGGCACATTATGTATGCCACTGCCGAAGCCTCCTCCGATATATGCCACTTTCCCGTAAGCATACAGCGATGAGAGCATGCCGATATTATCGATCACCAGCACCTCTGCTTCCGCAGGATCTTTTTCCTCCCGTTCACTGTACCTCATCGCCGGCACCTGCAGCCGCTCCATGATCCATTGCACATGGGAAGGATCTGTCTCATGCGGCGCGATGATCCACTTGTAAGGACGCACCCGCCGGTTGATATATTTCAGCAGAAGGGTTTCGTCCTCCTTCCACGTGCTGCCGGCCACCACCACCGTACGGTCGCCGCAGAACGATGCGGCCACAGGGATCTCCCTGCGTGCCGAGGCAATGGCTATGACCCGGTCGAAACGCGTGTCCCCGGACACCTCCACCGCATCCACACCGTGTTCCTTCAGCAACCTCTCCGACGTCTCATCCTGCACGAAAATGCGCCGGAAGCTCTTCATCACCTTCAGGAAGGAACGGCCATACCACCTGAAAAACCACTGGCCGGGCCGGAAGATGGCAGAGATCAGTACCACGGGGATCTCCCGCTCCTTCAATGTGGTAAGAAAGAAATACCAGAACTCGTATTTTACGAATACGGCCAGATCGGGCCGGATAAGGTCCAGGAACCTGCGGGCATGGGCCCGCGTATCCAGGGGGAGGTAAAAAACATGATCCGCCTGCGAATAATCCCTGCGTATCTCATATCCCGAAGGGGAAAAAAAAGTGAGGACCACCTGCAGCGAAGGATCCTGCTCTTTCAAAGATTCTATCACCGGGCGTCCCTGCTCAAACTCCCCCAGCGAAGCACAATGGAACCATACGGTACGGCCCTTTTTGGTATAGGTGGCTTCTATATGCCGGAAAAGCCCTTTCCGCCCCCGGCACCAGGCCGCCGCTTTGGAATTGAACAGGGAAGCTACACAGATAAAAAGGCCGTACATCCTGACAGCCAGGGAATAGAATACAACCACCAATGCTATGTATTATACATGTTAGGTAATTAAAAAGCTGCCAGCAACAGATCAAGGTCTTTCGAGAGGATGCCGAACCGCTTGCCGATCACGGCGTTGGTCAGGATGCCCTTGAAGAGGTACACCCCTTTGCGCAGACCGGGATCTTCCCGCAACCTGTTCTCTATCCCGCCGGCATCTCCGATGTCCGTGAGTATAGGAGTGAACACATTGCTCAGGGCAATGGAGGCGGTACGCGCCACACGCGACGGTATGTTCGCCACGCAGTAGTGGATCACCCCGTGGCGTGTGTACACGGGATTGCCATGGTCGCGGCACTCGGAAGTCTCCACACATCCTCCCTGATCAATGCTGATATCCACGATCACGGCGCCGTTCTTCATTTTTTTCACCATCTCTTCGGTGATGAGATAACGTTTTTTCTCCGCCCCTGTGAGATGCACGGCGCCGATGACCACATCCGCCGACTGCAGGGCGTTGGTGAGCACGCGGGGATGAAAGACAGAGGTCTGGATGCGCTGCCCCAGGTAGGTCTGCAGCCGCTTGAGCTTATAGACCGAATTATCGAACACCTTCACTACCGCTCCCAGTCCCAGTGCCGCCCGGGCCGCATACTCGGCTGCCGTACCGGCCCCCAGGATCACCACCTCCGCCGGATTGATGCCGGAAACCCCTCCCAGTAACACTCCCTTGCCTTTGTGCACATTGCTCATGTACTCCCCGGCAATGAGAATGGAAGCGATCCCGGCGATCTCACTCATCGACCGCACCACAGGATAATGCTCGAACTTGTCCCGGATGTTCTCAAAAGCCACCGCCGTCACCTTCTTCTGCATCAGCTTCCGGATATATTTCTCCGTATGATTGGTAAGATGCAGGGAGGAGATGATCGTCTGCCCTCCCTTCAGCATCGAGGCTTCCTCAAATGTGAGCGGAGAGACTTTCAGCACCAGGTCGGCCTGCAACACCTCTTTCACCGTATCCACGATCATCGCCCCGCACTCACTGTAATCATGATCGCTGTAGCTGGCCTGTTTCCCTGCATTGTGCTCCAGGATCACCTGATGCCCCTCGTTGGCCAGGATCTCCACAGCCTCGGGGGTGAGCGATACCCTGTTCTCATAAGGATCCGCCTCCCGCGGGATACCGATAGAGAGCGATCTCCTTTTAAGTGTCGTCTCCAGGACCTCCTCCTTGGGCAGGAGGCTCTCCTTGCTCAGTGAAAAACGAATACCGTTATTGGTCTCTTCCATAATGACCTCCGGAATTACTTTCTTTTGACATTTTTCAGATCACTAATTTACTGCTTTCCCTGTTATTTTCAAACAGCCGTCTCCTCTCCCGTCATCACGACGATCACCCGCTCGTCACCAGAAAGGACACGGATCCTGACGATCACGGCATCCTCCGGGACATATCCCATTTTTTCCGGCCATTCAATCAAACAGTACCGGCCGCTGTAAAGATACTCCTCCAGACCGATATCCTGTATTTCACGGGTGCTCTCCATGCGATAGAGGTCCATGTGGTACACCAGGTCTCCCTCGTCCGTACGGTATTCATTGACGATCGAAAAGGTTGGGCTCTGCACCGTATCCGTCACTCCCAGCAGATGGCAGAACTGTTTGATAAAGGTGGTTTTTCCGGCCCCCAGTTCCCCGTAAAAAAGAAAGATCTTTTTCCCTGCATAACGCTGCAGGATATCGCGGGCCACCTCTTCCAGGGCCTGTTCTTCCGCTACCGGGTAACTTCGCTCTCCTTTCATTTCTTCCTGGGCTGTAGAACAGCAAAGGGGATCATCATCTCCTCCAGCGATATACCCCCATGCTGAAAGGTCCCTTTGTAATAACGGCTGTAATAATTCAGGTTTTTCGGATAAACCAGATATTGTTTTTCCCTCGCAAAAACAAAGGTGGAAGTGATATGGTCCTTGGGCAGCTGCACCTCATCAGGCTGCCGGATGGCAAATACCTCTTTGGGGTTGTAGTTGAGGTTACGTCCCAGCTTGTAGCGCAGGTTGGTGGAGGTATCCCTGTCGCCGATGACCTTTACGGGCGTCTCCACGTCGATACTGCCATGGTCGGTGGTGATACAGAGTGTGATCTCTTTGTCCGCCAGGAACCGGATCAGGGAATACATATAAGAATGCTCGAACCAGGTGCCCGCCAGCGCACGGAAGGCTTTCTCGTCCCGGGCCAGTTCCCGGATGATGTCCATCTCCGTACGCGCATGGGAGAGCATGTCTATGAAGTTGTACACAAGCACGACCAGGTCGTTCTGCAGGAGATTGTTCAGGTCTGTGAGGATCTTTTTCCCTTCCCGCTGGTGCAGTATTTTCCGGTAAGCAAAGCGTATCCCCGGGATGAGGCGCTGCACCTGTGCGGCGAACAGTTGCTCCTCAAACTCGTTCTTGTTGCCCTCCTCTTCGTCAAAACGCCAGTATTGCGGATACCTCCGGTGTATCTCCAGGGGCATCAGTCCGGCGAACATGGCGTTACGGGCATATTGTGTCACGGTGGGCAGGATGCTGGAAAAGATCTCCTCCTGTTCCAGGAGAAAGAAATCACCGATCATATGGTACAGCACCTGCCACTGGTCATACCGGAGGTTGTCCACGACGATCACCACCGTCTTTTCACCCTTTTTTACCCGGGGGAAGACCCATTTGCCGAAGACCGCCGGGGATAATACGGGAGGCTCCTCCTTCCCGGAGAGCCAGGGGACATAGTGCCGCATCACAAACCGGCTGAACCCGCTCTCCGCCTCGCGCCGCTGGTTTTCCAGCACCTCCGCCATCCCGCCGGCGACAGATTCTTTCAGCTCCATATCCCAGTAGATCAGCCTCCGGTAGATGTCCGCCCACGTATCAAAATCGCCGGCCGTGGCTATGCGCCGGGAAAGCTCCATGAACTCGTCCTGGTAACGCGATACCGAGTGTTCTTCCCGGATACGGTTCTTCTCGGTAAGCTTCTTGAGCGTCAGTAACAGCTGCTGCGGGCGCACCGGTTTGATCAGGTAATCGGCGATCTTCGAACCGATCGCCTGCTCCATCAGGTCTTCCTCTTCACTCTTGGTGATCATCACCACCGGCAGGGCAGGAGCGATCTCCTTGATCTGCAGAAGCGTCTCCAGACCGCTCAGCCCGGGCATCTGCTCGTCGATGAACACCACATCGAACACCTCCTCTTTCACACGCGCCAAAGCATCCACCCCGTTGGTCTCCGTCTGCACCTCATACCCCTTCTCCCGCAGGAAAAGGATCTGCGCATGCAGCAGGTCTATCTCATCATCTACCCATAAGATCCTTACATTCTTCATATCTTTCCCTTCTTCTGTGCTCACGCCGCCCTGTAACACCACACACCCGTGTCCCCGTATAGAGAACAGGCATCCTCCGGAGCGGCCTTCCCTGTTAAAAGCTACCTAAGATAATATTTTTTGTAGAAAATACGATAGGCTTCGACCGACTTGTTCCGGAGAAATTCATCAAAATTCTCCTGTGTGAACAGATAAGCCTCAATGCCACTCGTTTTCATAAGATCCAGCAAGGCAGGATAAGTATTGAACGCCACCTCGTATTCCCGGGCTTTCTGCAGATCACCCAGGGGTTTGACGATCACCAGATCAAAATCTTTCAGAGCATCTTTGTTCACCGTAACGGTAAAGTCCTGCTGCGGATACTTATCAGTATTGAAATTGAAAATCTCGAACTTTAACTGATTGACATCGGCCTTCCCCTTCGGTGCCAGCAACACCAGGAACTGATCCTCCTCGGGATGGAACTTGAAATTGACCCGGGCCACCTGCTCCAGCTCCTCTTTTTTCAGTACGGGATGCTCTTCTGTCAGCAGAGAGATCAGCTCCCGGGCGCGGGTCACCACCTGCTGGTCTGTCGCAGAGTCGGCCACGGCCTGGAGTTCCTGCTTCATTTTCTTGGGAGTGGTGATCTTCCCAATGGCGATGGCACGCATCAACAGATACTTGTCCTTCAGACCGTTCAGGTTCCCTTTCTGCAGAAGCGAATCTGTCAGGCGGACCACTTCTGCATACTGCCCGTCATTGAACAGGGTAAAGACCTTCTCATATTGTTTTTCCTCCTTCATCCTCTGCTCATTGATCTTTTTGTAATATTCGGGGTCCTGCAGGATCTTCGCTTCCTCACTCTCCGGAAAACGGCCGATGATCATCGCTTTATACTTCGATGCCAGGGCTGTCTTGCCGGTCTCGGTGTAGATCTTGTACAGATTATAGAAAGCTGACAACAGATATTTACTGTCGGGATAATCATGCACCAGGGTCTCCAGGTTCTCTATGGCACGCGCGTGGTCATGCAGGTCAGATTCAAAGATCAGTGCCGATTCGAACAACCCCTCCTGCCTTTTCTCATTGGAAACGGCCATCAATGAGTCGGTGAGCGGTATCTGCCGCAGATAATAACTGCGGCTTTTCTTGTTGGTCGCTTGGGTCTGTTGGGTGGTCGTCTCCAGGGCCACCGAGTCCTGAGAGGTGGCATTGAACGACATGGTCTCCCTGTTGCTGCGCCGCCAGTTGTCCTCCAGCTTACGGTTACCCCACTGTTTTCGGAACTCCTCCCGTCCGAAAGCCAGGGCCGTGGGATTGTAAAAATACCATTTGCCGCCGCGGCCGATCTCTCCCATATACCGTTGCTTGTTCTCCAGGGCCTGCCCCTGGGAATAGGGTTGTACCATCCTGGCCTCGGCAGCTTTCCGCTCTCTCTCCTCTTCCTGCCGGATGATGCGGTCAATGACCTTCAGCCTTTCTTCTTTGGGCATGGCTGCCAGCCGCTGCAGACTGTCCTGCAACTCCACCTCATCGGTATAACGGATCAGCCGGTTCAGGCTCTTGCTCGTATCCTGATATGCCGTAAAACCGGGATAATCCCCGGGCAGGAAAGCTACCGCACTGTCATAATACATCTGGGCATGTTTGTAATCATCCCGGGCAAAATAGAGCTCGGCCGTGGTGAGATAGGAAAGACCTTTCTGCGTGTTGTTCGACACCGACGCATGGGCCGATTTGAGAAAATAATCGATGGCCTCATCCTCCTTGCCCTCCCGCAGGGAAACCCTCCCGTAGGCAAAATAGATCTGATCGTGGTATTCCTTGTTCTTGTCATCCCGCAGCAGCTTGCGCAGCGTCTTTTTGATCTCTTTCAGATCGGCCTCGGCCAGCCCCGAGTTCTGGGCGATCCTTACCTGCGCCGTAAACCGCATATCATAGATGGGATTATTGTGCAGCACCTCCTTAAAGTACTTCACGGCCGTAGCTTCATTCCCTTCTTCCTCATACAACTGCCCCAACAGAAAAGCCAGATGGGCCCGGTCCCTTTTCTTTTTGCTCTCCATATATGTCTTCTCCAGCACGGGAATGGCCAGATCGGGACGGTTCTTCAGCATATAATGGTTCCCCAGGGCCGCATGATATTCCTGGAGCAGATCCTCCGGGATGCCTTCCTCTGCCTCCTGTTTTTTCAGCTCTGAAAGTACCATTTCGGCATTGCGGAAGTTCTTCTGACGGTCATAGGTCTTCATCAGCCAGATACGGGCCGCCGACACAATTTCCTTATCGGGAAAACGGTTGAGGATATAATTGAAGGTGATCGCTGCCGATTCAAGATCATTCTGCATATACTGTGCCTTGCCCATCAGCAGGTAGCTGTCATCCACCCATTTGTTGTACTCCGGTAGACTGTAAAAGGCCTTGTCCTTGTCTGTGGGATGGGAAGGTTTCTTGGGCTTGGCCGTGATCGAATGGTAGGTGATCAGCTTGGAGGTTTTTTTGACCACACGGTCCATGCTGGAAGCCACGGCTCCCGCCATCTCCTCGCTTTCAATGGGGAAGACGGGCAGGGTCCTGTTGAAATCCGGCTTGTACTGCTTCCATGCCTGCTGTATGCCCGACTTATAGGCCATACGGGCATTGAAAAGGATGTTGTAGTGTGATACCAGGTCATGAAAAGCCCGGCTGGCACCCGTGTTC
>WFRO01000329.1 GCA_015486475.1 Bacteroidales bacterium | reverse complement strand
CTGCAGGGCAGGCCCCTCATACGGCACGTATACCGACCGGTCGCTTTCCACCTTGCCGCTTGTCCAGAGCAGCTTGCTTTTTTTTGCAAGATCATCGTGCGCCGGCGCTACACGGATCTCATAGGCCGTCTGCCGCACATCCCGCCCCTCGCCGGTGAGACGCCAGGACAAACGGGGATGGACATCGGCGATCCCCAGAGGATCCACCAGGTCTTCACAGGTAAGATGCGATACCTCCAGGGCCGGCTTGCCCTTCAGTGAGAGCAATGCTACCAGGCCCAGAACCGCCAGAACAGAAAGAGAAAGTTTTTTGATAAGCATGGGAAGGAGTTTTGAGTTATGAGTATCGAGTATCGAGTTGAAAATTCAAAGTTCAGAGTTCAGAGTTATGCTTTTGCCTTTCCTCGTCCGCCGAAGCCCCGGCGAAGGCGGATGCCTTTTGCCTTATTACTTATTACTTCTTTCATCGTTCCTTTTCAGGTTTTCTTCGGCGAGCTGGCCTGTGTATTTCGTCAGCATATCCAGGGCTTTGGCCTTGTCGCTGTCGAACAGGGGCAGGATCATCTTCTCGAAATTGCCCATGTTCTTCATAATGTCCGTCTCGAACTTCTTATTGGCAACCCTCACCCTGCCGATCACCTGCCCATAGTCCTTGTCGGCTCCTTCGGAGAAAGCAGAGAAACTGAAATAGGCCGGCGCTTTTGCGGGGACATAGAGGGTTGTATCTTTTTGCAGGTGTCTCTCTATGGCCTGTTTCCAGTCGCCACCGTCATAGTCTGCCGGCACACGGGTGATGCCTGCGAACCAGGGGGTGAAAGCCTGCGTGCAGGGACGGCGGGGGGCCAGCCACATCACCGTACCCATGGCGGGCGGCATATTGCTGCGCAGCTCGGCCACAAAACCATACTGTGTGCTGGCCGTGCAGATGGTACGTTCTTTCGTATAATGGGGACTTCCTTTTTTATAGCCGTCTGTCAGGTCGAGGGGCGTGCCCTCGTAGTGATCCCGCAGGACGGCCATGAGATCCTGCAGCTCCAGCTTTTTCTCCGGCATAAAAGAGAAAGGGAACTCATCATCGAGGGAATAACTTTTCCCTGACAGATGTCGTAACCCGCCCCATTCGCGGGTGATGTTGCGTCGGTTGGCCTGGTTGGAAGGTCTTCCGTACACTTTGCGGAAACTGAAGGCCCCGTCGCGCGCAGGATCATACCATCCTCTTTTTTCAGCATATTCGATCAGGTCCGGCGAACCGTAAAAGTTCATCGTATCCTTGAGGTCGACGTGAGTGATGGTATAGTAATTGGGGATGATGGCTACCTGATCGTCGGGGATGCGGGCGGCCACCCAGTGTTTGCCGTTGACCACCGACAGCATCCAGGCCTCCTGCGGTCCGGCGATACAGTACGTGCGTCCCGACGAAGCATAACCGTACTGCTCCACCAGCGCCCCGCCGATCTTCACCGCCTCGCGGGCCGTATGGGCACGCTCGGCCATCAGCCGCCGCAGGTTCCAGGTGATGCCGCCATGGGTGAGGGCAGGCTTGTCCTCGCGCGACGAACAGGCATCCGAGGCGATCACCACCCCGTACTCGTTCATAAAGCCGTCGGAGAACTTCATCCCAGGCATCTCCAGCCACAGGTAAGCCACGGTGTGGGCCACCTGCGGCACTTTGGCACCTTTGTGCAGGAGGATTTTCTCCTTCTTCCCGTGGTCCTGCGCCGGCACACGGAACCAGCGCACCACCTGCCGTCCGCCGTCATCCTCATTGTGGGCGAACATCACCGCCCCGTTGACCGTGGCTTTCTTCCCCGCCAACACGGAATAACAGTTCATCTGATCCTCCTGCGACAGGAGCGATGAACCGCTCCACAGCCACAGGATAAAAAAGCTTAACAAAACAGGTAAAAATATTTTTATCCTTTTCATAGCATTCATCTTTTATCACATTACAACGCTAAAACTAAAATAAAATTTGGTCTTTTCAGGGATGATCCTCAAAAAATCTCCATGGTAACAACGAGGATCAGATCTCATTTTTTAATGAACATCTTCCTCACCGATCCCCGTTCATTACGGATGATCAGCAGGTATGCCCCGGGAGAAAACCCTTCCAGGTCGAGCATAAACGGCACCGAAAGGAGAGGCCGGTCCCGGATAAGCACCTTTCCGCCAACAGTGTAAAGGGAGCAGGTGGTCTGACGGGAATCACCCTCCGGCCGGATATTTATATGATCAACGGCCGGATTGGGCCATATCCTCATCTTTTCCGCGACAGGCCGGTCGACAGCCAGAGGTGCTTGTCCCGGATCGTTCTCAAACAGCCAGTAGCGCCCCGTGGCAGAGGTATACATATAATAATTGTCGTGCCCTGTATTTGGGACGGTATCCCTGTGCTGCATCCGGCTGATCGACACTCCGTAATATGCGATCAGGTAATTGTAATAAATACTGCCCCTTTCCAGCCGGTTGCGGCCCTGCAACTCAGCCTTACAGGACTGGTCGAGCGAGGAAGAAGTGGTGGATGTATCCAACTCACCCAGCAGATAGACCACCTCGCGCCGTTCCAGCATCCGGCGGATGGAATCGGCTCCAAACTGATCAGGGTAGGCATACAGATCTTCCAGACCGTAACGCCATTCATTGTATCCGGAGCAGTAAGTTGAAGGCACCTCAAAACGGTCCGTGGACCCTTTCACCACTCTTTTATTGTCAAGATAGAGGTAAGAGCCGGGATTTGCGACAATGAAACGCGTATAGATCCCATACGATCGGAAAAGAATGTCTGCCACCGGAGAGGAAGCCGAATAGCGGTTGGTAAGCTGTCCGCCGGCCGAATGTCCCGTAAAAATGATGTATTTCAGCTCAGGATAAGCAGATACCACCCGCATCATCAGGGTATCCAGCACAGCATAGGATGAGATGCGTACAGGCCGTGGATGTCCGTCATTGTCCTTTGACCTAGAGCCGGACTTCCATCCACCGGACCAATACAGATAACTTGCATCCAGATGGTTGGGGTCCAGGTCTTCTTCCTCCAGGAACTGAGGTGCGATCACCATCACCGAATCGGTAAAACCTGCACTCATGGACTCTGCCGCCTTCATGTTACGATAATAATCGCCGGCGTTCCGGTTCGCCCCGTGCACAACAATGACCACCTTGTTCACTGCCGGATCTGTCTGCCCCATGTCCCTGTCGGCAAAATAAGGAATACGCATAGTATGACCCTCAATATCCATCCTCAGACTGTAATTGCCCGTCTCGTCCACCTGGGCAACAGAAACAGGGGAATGAACAAGTCCCAAAACGACCCAGAAAATCCCCCTCAGGAAGAAGGACCATGAACTTTTTCGACTTACATACGAGAAAACAAGATCATATTTCAGCAGGATCCTGAATAGCGATCTGGGAAACTTCATTTATTATTTATTTTTCCGGCCGTACCGTTTTTTTCTGTTTTCCTGCTAAAGATACATACCCGCAGCCAGATTATCAAAAAATGACCCTGCCGGTTTTATTGCAGGAAATACCTGCCTCCTTCCGGGGAAATATCGTACCATTATTTTCCCCATATTTGTATGATCATTCATACAACAAAATAATTAATTGTCATGCCAGTACTGAAAGTCCAGACCAATGCAGGGATCGTCGACAAAGAGGCGTTCATGCAGGAAGCCACGGCCCTGCTGAGCAGGGTATTGCGCAAACCCCCGCAATACATCATGATCATCCCCGAGCCCGGCACCGACCTGATGTTCGGTGAGAGCAACGAGCCGGCCGCTTTCGTCGAACTGAAAAGCATCGGTCTGCCGGAGGAGGAGACGGCCGATCTCTCCGCCGAGCTCTGTGCCTTCCTGGAAAACAACCTGGGTGTGCCGCAGGACCGCATCTACATTGAGTTCTCCAATGCCGAAAGACACCTGTTCGGGTGGAACGGAGGAACGTTTTAGGAAGGATGAAGGATGAATGTCGAATGTCGAACAATGAACACCGAATGTCGAATGTTGAATGTTGATTACTGATTGTTGATTGCTGATTGTTGATTGTTGATTGTTGATTGTTGATTTCCGCCTTCGTCACAAGTTGTGACTACGGACGGACAAGTTTGATTGATGAATTTTGAATGATGATTAAAAATGTTAGAGGGAAGAAGGGATGGCTCTCTATTGCTATTCTGCTGCTGGGGCTGATGATGCTCTTCCAGGGGTGTCACACACCTGCAACAAACGGTTCCTGGCTTCTGGTGAGAGGCGGCACGCTGGTCGATGTGAGGGATGAAGGCCACAGCGAGCGGGACCTCTCCGGCGCTTTTGTCCTGATCCGTAACGACACCATCGTGGAGACGGGTACCGGCGATCCCGCCACCCCCCTGCCCCGCCATATCCAGGTCATCGACGCCACAGGGAAATACCTCCTCCCCGGCCTCACCGATGGCTTCGGCACCCTCAACAACCAGGCTTACGCCAATGCTTACCTGTATATGGGCGTCACCCACCTGCTGGAGGTAGACGGCGGCCGGCGGGGCGACTTTTTTGCCGCTGCCGATCCTTCGCCCAACATCCGGCACCTGGAAGGTGTCGGCGAGGAGCCGGCACCCACGGAGGCTCTCCTGGCACGCCTCGACTCGCTCCACGATGCAGGTTTCCGCGTGGTGCTGCTGATGTACGGTCTGCTTCCGGAGCAGCTGAAACTACTGGTACAGAGAGCCCGTGCCCTGGGCATGAACACCATCGGCGAGCTGGGTCACACTACCTACCACCAGGCCATGGCAGCCGGCGTGGAGGCTTTCGTCCATTTCACCCGTTACTCCCTCGAGCTGGCCCCGCGCGACATGGCCGCAGCCGTGGCCGGCCATCCTTTCAGCAACGAGATGGACTCGCCCAAATGGCGCTATTACCGCTGGCTGTCACACCTCGACCCTGCCGACCTGCGGGTGCGGCAGTACGGCGAGGACCTGGCCGCCTCCCACAGCTTCATACAACCCACCCTCAGTCTCCTCTACCTCGACCTGCCCCGGCACAAAAACCCGTGGTCTTTCCCTGTTGCAAAGATCCTCGACCCTGCCGATATCAACAACCCTGCCGATCCCGTCACAGGCAACCATGACTATCCTCCGGAGATACAGAAGAACTACACGGCCCTGGCCCTGCAGCAGATGCGCATCGAGCCCGTCTATCATGCCGCCGGCGCCCGGTACCTCGCCGGCAGCGCCTCCGACGTGTGGGGCACCATGCCCGGCATCTCCCTCCACACCGAGTTGGAGCTGCTGCACCGCGCCGGCCTGAGCAACCG
>WFRO01000328.1 GCA_015486475.1 Bacteroidales bacterium | reverse complement strand
GTGTTTTTCCGGCATCAGCGGCGATATGAACCTGGCGGCCCTGACCGATCTGGGGGTCCCGCCGGAATACCTTGCCGGTGAGCTGGAGAAACTGGATCTTTCCAATGTAATGATCCGTTTCGATAAGGATTCACAAAATGCCATCCACGGAACAAAAGTAACGGTAGAAGTATCCCATCCCACCGGTGTTTCCCGGCGTCTGCAGGATGTATATGAGATCATTGAGGAGGCAGGTCTGGATCCGGCCGTGACGGCTACGGCCCAAAAGATCTTTGCCACCCTGGCGGAAGCCGAGGGCAAGATCCACAACAAGCCGCCCGACAGGATCCATTTTCATGAGGTGGGGGGCGAGGATGCCATCATAGACATCACGGGCGCTGCCCTGGCATATCATTACCTGCAGGTGGATGAAGTGTGGGCATCGACGGTAGAGCTGGGCAGCGGCTTTGTCAAAAGCGCCCACGGTGTGCTGCCGGTGCCGGCACCGGCCACGGCTGCGATCCTGCAGGGCATGCCCGTGCATCTGGGAGGGACGGATTTTGAAACGACCACCCCCACGGGCGCAGCCATCCTGGCCACGCTGGCCACGAGGTTCACGGATGAACCTGCCCTGAACATCCTGGGCACAGGATACGGTATAGGCCACCATAAAGGATCGCAGCGTCCCAACATGCTGCGTGTCTTCCTGGGGGAAGCCATCCTGCCGGAAAACGGGTATGAAGAAGAGGCCGAAGAGCTGGAGTGCACCATCGACGATATGGATCCGCAATGGTACGAGTGGCTGACGGACAAACTCCTGAAAGCAGGAGCCCAGGATGTGGCCCTTACGCCGGTGATCATGAAGAAAGGGCGCCCGGGTACACGCATCACGGTGCTCTCCCCACTGGAAAAAACAGCTGCTCTCGGCAGGATCCTCCTGACCGAAAGCACCACCATCGGGTACCGCCGGCGGCGGGTGGTCAAACAAGTACTGGAGCGAAAGACACGTACCCTGAAAACCCCTTACGGCGAGGTGCGCATAAAAGAATCGTACCTGCAGGAGCAGTTGATCACCCGCAAACCGGAATATGACGACTGCCGCCGGATCGCCGCGGAAAGGGATATTCCCCTCAGGCAGGTCTACGATGAGATCCAAAAGATCCTGAACCGTAATGATCAATAAAATAAAACACAAGGGTTTTCAGGAACTGGTCAGCTTCCTGAAGGATCACACCCCTGCCGCCCTGGCTTTTTCCGGGGGCACGGACAGCGCGTTCCTGGCTTATGTGGCATCGCGCATGATCCCTCCGGGACAGTTCATGACCTACACCTTTGATACGGCCTATATGAACCGGTCGGAGCTGGAGGAGGCCCGTCAGTTCTGCGAACGTTATGAGATCCCGCACAAGGTGTTGCCAATGCCCATACCCAAAGGCATCCTGGACAACCCCCGGAACCGTTGTTATCTGTGTAAGCTGACCCTGTTCACCACCTTCAGGAAAACCGCAGAACAGGACGGAATGAAATACTTCTTCGACGGCACCAACAAAGATGACACGCAGGGATACAGGCCGGGCAGGAAAGCACTGAAGGAACTGGGGATCCTCAGTCCCATCCTGGAAAGCGGCCTGGGAAAAGAGGAGGTACGGACGCTCTCCAGAGAGCTGGGACTGCCCACCTGGAACAAACCGTCCAATGCCTGTCTGCTGACCCGCCTGCCTTATGATCATAAAGTGACAGAAGATCTGTTACGCCGGATCGAAGCAGCCGAAACATTCCTGCATGCACAGGGGTTCACCGGCGTACGCGTCAGGACCCACGGCGATCTGGCCCGTCTGGAACTCTCCTCCGAAGAGATGGAAAGACTCCACAACAAAGAATTGCGGGAAGAGATCGTCCGTAACCTGAAAGGACTGGGCTATCTCTTCGTGACCCTCGACCTGGAGGGTTTCCGCAGCGGCAGCTACGATCAGGCATTACAGGAAAAAAAATAATATCATGGACCACAAAGAACTGGAAAAGCTTCTGAAAAAGGTGAAGGATGGCGAGCTGGATATCCGGGACGCCATGGAAGAGCTCAGCTCTTTCGGATACAAGGAGCTGGGTTATGCCAAGCTGGACTATCACAGGGAGCTGCGCAGGAAATATCCGGAGATCGTCTATGCCGAAGGGAAATCGACGGAGCAGCTGAAGGGGATCACGGAGGCCATGCTGGAGCACAACAGCAACATCATGATCACCCGGGCTTCGCGTGAAAAATATGAGGTGGTGCGCGAGCTGGCGCCGGAAGCGGTTTATCATCCGGAAGCCCGGATCGTCAGTATTACAAAAAAAGAGCTGCGCCGGCCCGAAGGGTACATTGCCGTGATCACGGCCGGCACCTCCGACATCCCCGTGGCTGAGGAAGCGGCCGTCACGGCCGAGCTGTTGGGGAATGACGTAAGAAGGTTCTATGATGTAGGTGTGGCGGGCATCCATCGTCTCACCGCCGGCATCACGGAGATCCGCCAGGCCAGCGTAGCCATCGTCATCGCCGGCATGGAAGGGGCCCTGGCCAGCATTGTGGCCGGCCTGATCGACATCCCCGTCGTGGCGGTGCCCACCAGCGTAGGTTACGGCGCCAACCTCCAGGGGATCTCGGCGCTTCTCGCCATGCTCACCAGCTGCCCCGGAGGCATCGCCGTGGTCAATATCGACAACGGCTTCGGCGCAGGGTACTTCGCCAGCATGATCAACAGGAAAGAAGAAAAATGAGCCCTGCAGAGAGCGTCCGGCAACCTGCCCGAAAGATCCTCCTGTCGACAGCTTACCTCCCGCCCGTACAGTACATGAGCAAGCTGCTGCTCCCGGGAGAGGTGCTGATCGAGAACGACGAGAATTATCTCAAGCAGACCTACCGCAACCGTTGTTACATCGCCGGACCCAACGGACCGCAGCCCCTCACGGTGCCTGTCGAAAAGGGAAGCTTTCACAAGGTCCATATCCGGGATGTGCGGGTCGACTATTCCATGCCCTGGGAGAACCTCCACCTGCGGGCCCTCAGTGCTGCCTACCGCTCCTCTCCTTTTTATGAATATTACATTGACGAGCTGATGGCGATCTACAAAAAGAAACCTGTTTTCCTTTTCGATCTTAATCTGTGGTTGCTGGAGACCCTCAAAGAAGCCCTGGGC
>WFRO01000327.1 GCA_015486475.1 Bacteroidales bacterium | reverse complement strand
GTGCTCCCCAGGAAAATGGAGAGGATGGCCGGTGGTGCTTCGTTGGCCCCCAGGCGGTGTGAGTTGCCGGCCGTCAGGATGCTGGCACGCAGTAGGTCCTGGTTTTCATAGACCATTTTGACCACATTCACCAGGAAGGTGAGGAACTGCAGGTTGCTCTTGGGGTTCTTCCCCGGCGACAACAGGTTCACCCCCGTGTCGGTGGCCAGCGACCAGTTGTTGTGCTTGCCCGAACCGTTGATCCCGCCGAAAGGTTTTTCATGGAATAGCACCTGGAAGCCATGACGACGGGCCACACGCTTCATCACATCCATGACGAGCTGGTTGTGATCGTTGGCCAGGTTAACCTCCTCGAAGATGGGCGCACACTCGAACTGATTGGGCGCCACCTCGTTGTGCCTCGTCTTCACGGGAATGCCCAGCTTGTAGGCCTCTATCTCAAAATCTTCCATAAAAGACTTGACCCGCTCGGGGATCGAGCTGAAGTAATGGTCGTCGAGCTGCTGGTCTTTGGACGACTGATGTCCTACCAGGGTGCGTCCCGTAAGGATCAGGTCGGGACGGGCATTGTAAAAAGCCTCGTCCACCAGGAAATACTCCTGCTCCCAGCCGAGGGTGGCAAAGACTTTCGAAACATTCCTGTCAAAATAATGACACACATCCACAGCCGCCTTGTTCAGCTCACTGAGGGCTTTCAGCAGGGGCGCCTTGTAATCGAGCGCCTCGCCCGTATAGGAAACGAACACCGTGGGGATACAGAGGGTGGTGCCCACCAGAAAAGCAGGAGAGGAGACATCCCAGGCCGTATAACCGCGTGCCTCAAAGGTGTTGCGGATACCTCCGCTCGGGAAACTCGAGGCATCCGGCTCCTGCTGCACCAGCAAGTCGCCGGAAAAGCTCTCCACCGGCCCGCCGAAATCCCCGAACTCGATGAAACCGTCGTGCTTCTCTGCTGTGCCGTCGGTCAGCGGATGGAACCAGTGGGTGTAATGTGTGGCCCCGTTGTCTATGGCCCAGTCCCGCATACCGGCAGCTACCTGGTCCGCCATCTTCCGGTCAATATGACCCCCTTCGCCTATCGCCTTCCTCACCGCCCGGTAAGCCTCCTTCGATAAATATTTTTCCATCTTGACCAGATCAAAGACCCTGGTCCCGAAATAAACCGTTACCTCGTTCGAAGGAGCCTCCACCTTGACAGGCTTCCTTTTCAACACTTCCTGAAATGCGATCGTTCTGAATTGTGCCATTTTTTAAAATTTTTGGATTTTAATTACCGGCACAAATATATGTATTATTCAAAACGATGTGCAAAAAAACAGGGGGTAAGTTTGAAAATTATGCACTTTTTTTCAACATATCCCCTGTTTATTTACCCCTATGAGGTAAAATTTACACCTTTTGTATAAAAATACCCTATATTAGTTCACAGTTCATAGTTCATAGTTCATAGTTCGTAGTTCGTAGTTCATAGTTCGTAGTTGGTAGTTCGTCGTTCGTCGTTCGTGGTTCGTCGTTCATCCTTCATCCTTCCTCACTCTTTCCCTCTCCGTTTCAGTTTCCTTCTGATCTTCCGGATCGCTGCCTGGATCGACTCTTCGGGCCGGATCACATTGTTCTTGCCCCAGAACTCCTGGTCCTGGAAGGCTTTGATGTCCTCGATAAAGATATCTCCTGCCCGCGCTGTCTCCCGGAAACGGGGCCTGGTAACATTGTTGTAATCCACGTCAGTGATCGCTGCCTCCGAAGTGATGGTGTAGTTGGAACGGAACAGCTTTTTCTCCCATTTACAGCGGAACCTGTTCTCGATACGCACATAATTCAACACCCACCGGTCCCCCTGATACCTGTATTTCACCAGATAAGAAGCGCTCAGGACATCCACGGTTAGCCCTGCAGGCTTGCGGATGATCATGTATTTGGCGGCCTCATCCAGTTTTTTCGGACTGATGCTGAACTCCATGCCGGCCAGGGCATAGGTCTTTTGATCCAGATAGATGGTCCCTTTGAACAGAGGAACGGTCACCGAATCTTTCTGGTCAAAGCGGATCATGTAGGTGCGCCGGCCATCGATCATCACCTCCCCTCCAAAAGTAAGGTCATAATACATCAATGCCGTAGGGCTCAGGAGATCCCCCGGATTTTTCACCACATCCAGCATCACCATCGTCACGGGCCCACCCTGCAACTTCATCATCAAAGTATCCTCTTTCGTGACATATTCGGCTTTGCGGCCTTTGTAAATACGCACCCGGTCCGATTCAATGCCGGTATAAGGGGTCTTGTAGATGTCCAGCACCGCTTCTCCTACAGAGAGGTATTTATTCCTTTTCTTCACCGACTCCCGGTAAAAAGCCGTCATCATGGCCGCCTGTTTGCCGTAATTCTCTTTGATCCTTCTCCGGTATTCTCTCAACAGCGCATAGGGATCCAGATGCTCCACCACCACCGGTGCCAGCGGAATAACATCCGGCACCAGGCGGATCATATTGTCTTTCCCCTTCACCAGATCTTTCCCCGACAGGGCCATCGTCTTATACCCCATGCTGCTGAAACCGATCCTGTGCCCTTTGTACCTCTCGGGCACCTTTAACAGGAACTTACCCTCCGAATTGGAGACGGTACCTATATGGGTGCCCATGATAAAAACCGAGGCAAAAACCACCGGCCTGCCATTTTCAGAATCCACGATCTTGCCCCTCACCATAAAATATCCGGAGGTGTCCTGTACCTGTACTTCTCCGCCGGCGTACACTCCCCATGTGGAAAATAAGGTTAGGATCATAACAACAAAACCATACCTCATTCCCCTTCCTGCCTTGATACCTGTATGATTTTTCATCTCTTTGTAATTTTACTCAACACTCTTACACAATGTGCCAAAAGAAGATATTCAAACCCTTCAGGATATGAATGATCTGCTCATGTACGGCTCCATCTTTATTTTCTGATAAGATAATAATTTTATCCCTAATATAAAATAACAAAAGTCATGCACCGGCCGGGAAAAGTATGTTGCAAAATATGTGGATATATATGACATAAATAAGTTTGTACATTTCGGATAAAATATATATTTGTGGACTGATTCCCTTTTGATGTGATGTTTAGATTAGAAGAATGTTCATTAAAATCCTACTGCAATGAAAAAAAAGCTGTTTCTGGGTTCCCTGACCTTTTTGATGTTGCCAGTGTTATCACTGGCCAGTGAAGCTGATCTCAACGTTCCCGACATGCGGGAAAGCGTCTTCCCCATGCTGGGAGGCGTGGATGGCTGGGATCTTCTTTTTTACGGGCTGATCTTCGTGATCTTCGGATGGATCTTCGGTATCTGGACCTATGCCAAGATCAAAAAAATCCCGGCTCACAAGTCCATGCTACACATCTCCGGCATCATCTATGAGACCTGTAAGACCTATCTCCTCCAGCAGGGACGTTTTCTGCTGATCCTGCTCGGCATCGTGGCCGTAGCTATTTTTTATTATTTCTTTGCTCTCAGCCACATGCCCCTTCCCAAGGTGCTGATGGTCCTGCTCTGGACGGTCATCGGCATCTCCGGATCTTACGGGGTGGCCTGGTTCGGCATACGTATCAATACCCTGGCCAACAGCCGCACATCTTTCGCCTCGCTGAAAAGCCATCCCTGGGAGGTGACCTCCATCCCCCTGCGCTCGGGGATGAGTGTGGGCGTCCTCCTGGTGACCGTCGAGTTGTTCATGATGATCTTCATCCTGCTGTTCATCCCGCGTGACAGCGCCGGGGCCTGCTTCGTAGGCTTTGCCATCGGTGAATCGCTGGGTGCCAGTGCTCTGCGTGTGGCCGGCGGGATCTTCACCAAGATCGCCGACATCGGCGCCGACCTGATGAAGATCGTCTTCAACCTTCCCGAAGATGACCCCCGCAACCCGGGTGTCATCGCCGACTGTACCGGTGACAACGCCGGCGACAGTGTGGGACCCACCGCCGACGGTTTCGAGACCTACGGCGTCACCGGCGTAGCCCTCATCTCTTTCATCGTCCTGGCCGTCGTAGGTACCGACTTCCAGGCCAACCTCATCGTCTGGATCTTCGTCATGCGTATCATGATGGTCATCACTTCCCTCGTCTCATACTGGATCAATGACATGATCGGCAAGGCCAAATACGACAAGCTCAAGGACTATAACTTCGAGGCGCCGCTGACCTCCCTGATCTGGATCACCTCTTTCGTCTCCATCCTCAGCACATACCTGGTCAGCTATTTCCTCCTGGGCGGCGATATCCGTCTGGAGAACGGCACCGTCATCACCGGCCTCTGGTGGAAACTATCCACCATCATCAGCGTGGGCACCCTCGCCGCAGCGATCATTCCGGAACTGACGAAGGCCTTCACCTCCCCCAACTCCCGCCATGTGAAAGAGATCGTCACCGCCTCACGCGAAGGAGGCGCCTCCCTGACCATCCTCTCCGGACTGGTGGCCGGGAACTTCTCGGCTTTCTGGGAAGGCATCGCCATCGTCATCCTCATGGCCCTTGCTTATTTCGTCAGTACCCTCGGCCTCGACGGCATCATGATCTTCCCGACGGTCTTTGCCTTCGGCCTCGTAGCCTTCGGCTTCCTGGGCATGGGCCCTGTCACCATCGCCGTCGACAGCTTCGGCCCCGTCACCGACAATGCTCAGTCGGTATTTGAGCTGTCCCGTATTGAGAAACGGGACAATATCGAAAAAGAGATCGAGGAAGATTTCGGTTTCAAGCCCGATTTTGAAATGGGCAAGTACTACCTCGAGTCCAACGACTCGGCCGGCAACACCTTCAAGGCTACCGCCAAACCGGTGCTTATCGGCACAGCGGTCATCGGGGCTACCACCATGATCTTTGCCATTATCCTCATGCTGAAGAAAATGGGCCTTTTGCAATTGGAGCTTCTCGACCCGCAGGTGATCCTGGGATTCATCACCGGGGGTATCGTCATCTACTGGTTCACCGGAGCCTCCCTGCAGGCCGTCACCACAGGGGCTTACCGTGCCACCGCCTTCATCAAGAAGAATATCAACCTCGACATCGAAGAATCGAGCATCGAAGACTCCAAGGCGGTGGTGAAGATCTGTACCCGCTATGCACAGAACGGGATGTGGAACGTCTTCGCCGTCATCTTCTCCCTGACGCTGGCTTTTGCTTTCTTCGACCCCAACTACTTCGTCTCCTACCTGATCTCCCTGGCCGTCTTCGGCCTCTTCCAGGCCATCTACATGGCCAATGCCGGCGGCTCCTGGGACAACGCCAAGAAGATCGTTGAAGTGGACCTCAAGGAAAAAGGAACTCCCCTGCACGAAGCGACCGTAGTGGGTGACACCGTGGGCGACCCCTACAAGGACACCTCCTCGGTGGCCATGAATCCCATCATTAAGTTCTCCACCCTCTTCGGCCTGCTGGCCGTTGAGATCGCAGTCCACATGCGCATGAACGCCCAGGCCAGCGGTTCTTTCGACTGGACCATACCCATCGGCATCTTCCTGCTGCTCTTCGGACTGGCCTTCGTCTACAAGTCGTTCTACGGCATGCGCATCCAGAAGGACAAGGAGGAGAAAGAGTGACACCATAAACCCCAATAAAAAAGCCCCGGATCCGGGGCTTTTTTATTGGCCTCTTACAGCCGGTTCAAAGGTTTTCAGTTCGATCGTTTCCCCGTCAAACTCGGCATAAGAAAAATGCTCAAGCCAGTCGCCCAGGATGATCAGACGGGTATCCCCGGGAAGCAGGAAATCGATCGGCAGGTGGCGGTGCCCGAACACGATAAAGTCATAATGCTCCTGCTTCACCAGCTCTTTGGCATACAGGATCAGCTTCTCCCGGTCCTCGCCCATGAAATCGCCGTCCACCTCCTTTTCCCCGCTTTCGGGATCGCGGCGCGACCGGGACCAGGTGAGCGCCAGCCACGTGGCAAAATTGGGATGCAGCCGCTTGTACATCCATTGCAGCGTCTTGCTGGTGAAAACCTTCTTCAGGAACTTGTATCCTTTGTCGCCGGGGCCCAGGCCGTCGCCATGGGCAATGTAGAAACGCTTGCCGGCGATCTCCTTTACCAGCGGGCCGGTATGTACCTCCACCCCCAGCTCTTCCGGGAAATAGTCGAACATCCAGACATCATGATTGCCTGTAAAGAAATGAACAGGGATACCGGCATCCGTGAACTCGGCCACCTTGCCCAGGAAACGTGTGAACCCTTTCGGGATCACATATTTGTACTCAAACCAGTAATCGAAAATATCCCCCACCACGAACAGCTCCGCCGCTGTCTCTTTCACCCGGTCCATCCACTGAACGACATATTTTTCCCGCTGCAGGGCAGGGATGCCGGTGGGCAATCCCAGGTGCATGTCAGAGATGAAATATGTTTTCCTGCCTTTCTCCACGTTGTGATCATTCAGTCAAAAAGCTGGCTCAGCTTGATCTGCAGCGCCCTCCCGTGCAGGTCGCGGGCCAGCACCGTGCCGTCAGGACCGTACAGGAAATTGACGGGCGGCATCTTCACGTTGAACCGGAGGGCGGTATTACCCGTAGGGTCCCATACATTGATCCAGGGGAACTCGTCAAAACGCAACTCCTTGATCCAGGCATCTTTCTGCTGGTCCAGGGAGACAGCGTAGACCTCAAAACCTTTCCTGTGGTACTTTTTGTAATACGTCTTGAGCGTCATGTTCTCGGTGATGCACTGCTTGCACCAGGAAGCCCAGAAAGTGAGCAACACATAGTTGCCTTTTTTCCATACCGACGAAAGGGTCACCGTGTCCCCCTGCATATCGGGGAGGGCCACTTCCAGGTCCACTTTCCCGGCCTGTGTGATCATGCTTTGTAAACGCAGCTCGTTATATTTGGACATCTCCTTCTGCAGGTCCTGCACCAGGGCCCGCGTCATCTTTGAATCAGGATAGTAAACCTTCAGGGTATCTGCCACGATCTTCATGTACTGCAGGTCCCTGATCCCGTTCATCACATACGTGTTGGCATCCAGCTTCTGGTACAGGGCCTTGATACAGGCCGGAGAATGAATATGATTAAGGATAAAAGCGATATTGTACTTTTTCTGTGCCTGTATCAGATCGTTGTACTCCTGGTCCAGCTTCCCCTGCAGGGTGTCGAAGCCCGGCTTGTTCATGTTTTCCCGGTAGATACGGGCAATGGAATCGGTCTTGCGAACCGTCTCCCGCAGATGATCATCCAGCTGCTTTACCAGCAGGGAGCCCTCCGAGCCCGTAACACTGTATCCGGCAGGGAGAAAAACCGAATCAGCCTCCACATGCACCTTCTCACCGGGTTGTGTGAGCAGCGTGATGAAATTGTTGGGAGATACCTTCAGCAGGAAAAAAGTGGGCTCATCCACCGCCACACGGAAACGGAACTTCCCGTTCCTGCCGGCTTTGACCGAGTCCTGCGGTATCGCCTTATCAATGTCCAGCTTGTCCAGATAGACCATCTTCCCTTTGTGAGCGGTCAGGCTACCGCTGATCACGGCCGTGGGCTGACGGTGACACGACATGGCCAGCACCCCCACTGTCACCAGGAACAAAACGATCCCGGCATGTTGCAACAGATTATTTTTTTTCAGGATCATAGTTTATGCATTAACAGGATTTGTTACTCCCCGAAGATCTCTGCCAGCTTATCACCCAGCGCCTGTCCCCGCAGGTTTTTGGCGATGATCCTGCCATCCCTGTCCAGCAGGAAATTATCGGGGATCCCCTGGATGTGATAGAGCTTCACCACGGCCGACTGCCAGTACCCCAGGTCACTTACGTGATACCACTGACCCAGATGATCGGCCTCAATGCCTTTCACCCAGGCATCTTTGG
Source organism: Bacteroidales bacterium (assembly GCA_015486475.1). GTDB lineage: Bacteria > Bacteroidota > Bacteroidia > Bacteroidales > VadinHA17 > DRPN01. The sequence continues at coordinate 4,453 of WFRO01000327.1, read as the reverse complement.
TGCGGTCGAGGGACACCTGAAAGATCTCAAACCCTTTCTTGTGGTACTTCTCATAGTTCCTGACCAGGTTGGAGCTCTCCTGCCGGCAGGGACTGCACCACGAGGCCCAGAAATCCAGCAGCACCACCTTGCCACGCAGGGAAGAGAGCCGCAGCGTATCCCCCTGCGGATCAGGCAGGGCAATGTCGGGAGGTACCTTGCCGATGCCCAGCAGCTGATTCTCTATCTCCTGTTGCCGTTTGCGGCTGCGCAGCTCGGCCACCTGCGAGTGAAAGGTCATCACGGGATCGGACTCGGGATACAATGCATTGAGCGAAGAGTCCACCTCCTCATACACAGAAAAGTCCTCCATGGGGTCCATGATATACATGCCCGGGGCGATCTGCTGATACAGGGCCAGTAAAGAAGCCAGCGAACTGCTGTGATCCGAGATGAACTGTTCAGTGTATTTCTTCTGATCATCGATGATCGCCAGCGAACGGTCCCGCAGATCCTTTGTGATCGCACCGATATTGGGACTGTGCAAACTGTCCTGATAGGTCTTGTTCAATGCCTCCAGCTTGTCTATGTTCTGCTGCAGGTAAGTCCTGAACGCCTCGAACAACTGGGTGTCCTCCGATCCCTGGACACTGTGGTCCTTTTCCAGATCGTCATAACTGCCGGTCACCTTGATACGGTCGCCGGGATGCAGGATCACCATGAACATCTTGTTCCCCGGCTCCCGCAGGATGCCGAAGGTGGGCTGCTCCAGATCACCGGACAGCACAAAATGCCCCTTGTCATCCAGCACCGTCGAATCCACTGTTTTCAGATGGTTGGTCATCACCAGGTCGAGGCGGATCTGCTTACCGGCACCTCCGTCCAGCGTCCCTTCAATATGAAACCCCTTCTTGTTTCCACATGATACCAGCAACACTCCCGCCAGTACCAGCCACATTATTTTCTTCATCTTTTTCTCCTTATAATTATAATGTTCAGTTTTTTTGTCCGGCAAATTTAGTGATAAAATTCCGTATCCTCATTTTCCGGGGCTTTCTCTTCGAATATCAGAGATCGGGCTTTGTTCCGTCCCTTTTGCGTTTCTTTCTTACCGAAAAGCCGAACCGGCCCAGCCGCTCGCCCAGTACGTAATAGCTGCCGTGCAGATAAGCGATGGGATCGGTCTGCCGCAGGTCGAAAGCCCCGCTTTTTTTGTCCAGGAACCGCTCCTCCACATGCACGGCCACCACCTCGGCGATGAACATGTCGTGGCTGCCCAGTTCGATCACCTGCTTCGTACGGCACTCAATGCTCACCGGCGCCTCGGCGATCATCGGTGTGTGCAGCAGCCCCGGAGGCTCCGGCGTCAGACCCGTCTCCCGGAACTTGTCATAGTCGCGCCCCGACCGCACCCCGCACCAGTCGACGGCATGGGCCATCGCCCGTGTGGTGAGATTGACCACGAACTCCCCGGCCTCACGGATGATCGCATAAGAGTGCCGCTCCCTGCGGACCGAGATGGAGAGCATCGGCGGCTCACTGTTGATCGTCCCTGTCCATGACAGGGTGATGATATTGTATTTCGCAGGGTCCGTACCACAGGTCACCAGCACCGCCGGTAACGGATACAGCATATTTCCGGGCTTCCACAATACTTTTGACATGATCCGGGAAGATTAATTATCACTACTTTAATACGCGAGCCATGACAACTCAAAAATAACACATCACCAGACCTGCCCCCCTAACCCCATATTAAGTGTGGAGTGTGGAGTCCCGAAAAATCTTTGATTTTTCGAGGATGCCCGCAAATCAAGATTTGCGGCATGTGGAGTTACGAGTTATTTTCCAACATTCCAACATTCCAACATTCCCTTTAAGGGACCGACGGAGTGCGAAGGGTAAAAGGTGTTTTGGATGCTTCAAAATTCTACTACTTTTTTACTGGTTTAAAATTACTTTATTTCTTATTTTGCTGATTTACATTGATATACAATAACTCAACTACGTAGCTAACTACGTAGTTATCTACGTAGTTCTAAATGTCGTATGTTTGCAACATACGACCACAGGGGATCCTGCGAAAGACCTGCTGAGTGAGATACCTTGCAGGGTGAACCAGAGGTCCTCTCCGGAGATCATCCCTTTTTGTATTTTGCCACCAGGTCGATAAAATCATCGAAGAGAAAAGCCGTATCCACCGGACCGCCGGAGGCTTCGGGGTGGAACTGGGTGGAAAAGAAAGGTTTGCTATTGTGTTTCATCCCCTCGTTGGTGCCGTCGTTGATGTTGATGAACAGCGGCTTCCAGTCACCGGGGAGGGTATCGTTGTCCACCGCATAGCCGTGGTTCTGCGCCGTGATGTAGGCCTTGTCGGTGCCCACCTCGAGGACCGGCTGGTTGTGACTGCGATGACCGTACTTCAGCTTGTAGGTGTCGGCGCCGGCTGCCAGCGAGAGCAGTTGGTTGCCAAGACAGATGCCGAAAATGGGCGTATCTTCCTGCAGCGCGTGCTCCAGGTTGCCGATGGTCACATCGCACAGCTTGGGATCACCCGGGCCGTTGGAGATGAACAGACCGTCATACTCCTCCTCTTCAATGGGATGGTCCCACGGCACCCGGATCACCGTTGTGTCCCGCTGCAGCAGGTAACGGATGATGTTATACTTCACCCCGCAGTCCACCAGCAGTATCCTGTATTTCCCGTTGCCGTATACCTGCTTTTCCGTGCAGCTCACCTGCGCCACGAGGTTCTCCTTCGAAGGATCGTACAACTCCACCTCCTCATCCCCGAAAACGATCTTTCCCAGCATCGTCCCTTTCTCCCGCAACTTCTTGGTCAACGCCCGCGTGTCGATGCCGAAGATGCCGGGGACCTTGTTATCCTTCAGCCACCGGGCCAGGCTGTCCTGGGCATTCCAATGGCTGTATTGAAAAGAGTAATCCGACACCACCAGCGCCTGGATGTGTATGCGGCCGGATTCGTGAAATTTCAGCATGCCATTCTCTTCCTCCTCACGGGGAGCTCCGTAATTGCCGATGAGGGGATAGGTAAGCACCAGGATCTGTCCTTTGTAGGAAGGATCGGTCAGGCTCTCGGGATAGCCGGTCATGGCTGTGTTGAAGACCACCTCGCCGGAAACCGACTTCTCATAGCCGAAAGATTTTCCTTCCAGCGTGGTACCGTCTTCGAGGATCAGTCGTACCTTGCGTGCCTTGAGCGTGTTCATGATCTGTGTTTTATCCATGCGTTGTAAATACGATCGAATGCCTCTTCCACCACTGTCCGCGGGCAGGCCACGTTGAGCCGCACAAAACCTTCACCTCCGGGGCCGTACATGGCCCCGTCGTTGCCTCCCACTTTCGCCTCTTCCGTCATAAAGTGTTTCAGGGTTTCCGCATCCATTCCCGTTCTCCGGAAATCGAGCCACAGCAGATAGGTAGCCTCTGTGGGGAAGAGGGTCACCTCCGGCATCTTCTCCGCCAGGAATGTTCGGGCATAGTCCACGTTGCCCTGCACATACTCCAGGAGGGCATCCAGCCAGGCATCCCCGTGGTCATAAGCCGCCATAGAAGCTTCCATGCCGAAAAGGTTCCCCATACCAATGTGGAGACTCTCCACCACCTCTTCAAAGCGCTCCCGTGTCTTCTCCTCCGGGATGATCACCGACGAGGTACTCAGCCCCGCCAGGTTGAAGGTCTTGCTCGGCGCCATGCAGGTGATCGTATGGGCCGCGATCTCCTCCGACAGCGAGGCCAGCGGCACATGGCGGTGCCCCGGCAGCGTCAGGTCGGCATGGATCTCGTCGGAGACGATCAGCACATCGTTTTCCGCACATATCTCTCCCAGGTTGCGCAGTTCGTCCTCATCCCAGGAACGCCCCACAGGGTTGTGGGGATTGCTGAGAAGCAACAGCTTCGCTTCTTTGACTTTTTCCGCGAGATCATTGAAATCGACCAGGTAATATCCGTCTTTTTCGATAAGTTGATTATTCAGCAGCTTCCGGTGGTTCAGGTTGATCGCATAAAAGAAAGGATGATAGACGGGGGATTGCAGGATCACCCCGTCGCCGGGCTCCGTGAACCCCTGCACGGCCATGTTGATCGCCGGCACGATGCCGGGACTGTAGCGGATCCATTCCCGCTCCACCCTCCAGCCGTGACGGCGGCCGATCCAGTTGACGATGCTCTTGTAATATTCTTCAGGCCGGAAAGTGTACCCGTAAATGGGGTGCTCCGCCCGCCGGCGTATCGCTTCCTGCACGGCCGGTGGCACGGCAAAATCCATGTCCGCCACCCACATGGGCAGCACATCCTCCCGCCCGAAGATCTTTTTCAGTCCGTCATATTTAAAGGAATGGGTGCCCCGCCGGTCGATGACCCTGTCAAAATCAAATTGCTGCATGCTCTGCTGTCAAGATTGTGCCAGCAAAGATAAAGAAATATGTCACTCATCCCCTCTTTTCTGCCATTC